>CAZPSR010000079.1:3636-9440 GCA_964589135.1 uncultured Syntrophomonas sp. | reverse complement strand
AAAAATTTATATATTAACCCCCATAGTCTCTTAGCAAGTTCCGCCTATCCATCCAGGAAGCAAGAACAGATATTAAAGAACCCTTTCCTCTTTCATACTAATATACACCAATTCTGCGGCAAAAGGTGCAAATTAATGCAGGATATTGTTTTTAGCCTCTTGACATTTTAGGCATAAAGAGGTGCTTATTTGACGCTGCAATCGTTCCTCTTCAATAGCACCCCCACAATCATTGCAAATACCGTATTCCCCAGCTGCCACCTTTTGTAGGGCTTCATTTACCCGGGCTAGCTCGATTTCCAGTAATTCAATAGTTTCTTGATTTTTCTCTCTTTCATAGACTTCCAAGCCCATGTCAGGGTGAGACTGAAATGACGAAAGTTCTGCCCCCGCTTCCATAAGCAATTCTTGTTTTTCCTTTATCATCTTTTGGATTTCTTCTTTGCGTATTAGTAGACTGAATCCATTACCCATTTGTTAACACCTCAATTTCACAGTATTAACAAACCCTACCCTATCTTATTTGGATTTGATGCTGTACAATCTGAACTATTTCAGCTATAAAGTCTCCTATAACTGGAATATTCAGCCTGATTATCCCCTGCAAGACATAGATGACTATACCGGCTAGAATGGTAAATCCTATGGCCATCCCAAAACCTCGATAGATGCCAGCCCAGAAATTGGTCACAAAAAGCCGGCGAGGATTATGCAGCATTTCCATGTATTCTGAAATCCCCAGCTTTTCCATGTTGTAAGCTATCTCATCTATCTTCAGCTGCAAATAGCTCAACTGCTGAGGTATAGGCTGATCATCTATTTGAACCTGCCCGGTATTTTCCTTCTTGTCTTCCTGCTTCACATTCTCCCCACCTAATATTTATTATTCCATATATATGAAATTACATACCAGCTTAGCTCAGATTCCAGATTTAATTATTCAGAGCCTGCAGGGGGGCAGGAATTCTCCCCTTCCGCTTAATAAAAAGAGTGGAGTGATTAGGGTTTACCGGCATGATCGGGGCCCGGCCCAGCAATCCTCCAAACTCTACATAATCACCAAGCTTTTTGCCTGGAGCCGGAATAATCCTTACTGCAGTAGTTTTGCGATTAATCATGCCAATGGCTGCTTCGTCCGCAATTATAGCTGATAAAGTCTCCGCCGGGGTGTCTCCGGGAACCGCAATCATATCCAATCCCACTGAACATACGCAGGTCATGGCCTCCAATTTATCTATAGACAAAGCTCCAGCTTCGGCCGCCGCAATCATTCGGGCATCCTCACTGACCGGTATGAAAGCTCCAGAAAGCCCGCCTACATAGGAGGAAGCCATTGCTCCTCCTTTTTTAACTGCATCGTTAAGTAAGGCCAGGGCAGCGGTAGTGCCGTGGGTTCCTACCCTTTCCAGCCCCATAGCTTCCAGTATCTCAGCCACACTATCCCCTATTGCGGGAGTAGGGGCCAAAGATAAATCAACTATACCAAAGGGCACTCCCAGACGACTGGAAGCTACCCGTCCAACCAATTCCCCACTGCGGGTGATTTTAAAGGCCGTATTTTTAATGCGGTTGGCTAATTCTCCCAGATCGCAGTCGGGATTGTTTTTCACCACATTGCTTACTACCCCCGGACCACTTATGCCTATATTCAACACTGATTCCGGCTCTCCTGGTCCATGAAAGGCTCCAGCCATAAAGGGATTGTCATTAACCGCATTGCAGAACACCACCAGTTTGGCACAGCCCAGGCCATCCTTTTCAGCAGTCAAAAAAGCAGTATCCTTTATCACTTGCCCCATATCAGAAACGGCATCCATATTAATGCCCGCCTTAGTTGTTCCCACATTAACCGAAGAGCATACGTGGTGGGTTGTAGCCAAAGTCTCGGGAATAGCTGCTACCAGCTCCCGGGCTCCCCGGGTGTAGCCCTTATGCACCAGGGCACTAAATCCCCCCAGAAAATTAACCCCTACTTCCCGAGCGGCCTGGTCCAGGTAGTGGCCTACCCCTATTATTTGTTCTTTAGTAAAGCCATCAACCAGCATAGCTATAGGAGTAACTGAAATCCGCTTGTTGATAATGGGAATGCCGAAATCCCGCTCAATCCCTTCCCCTACCTTAAGCAAATCCCGAGCCCCCAGACATATTTTGTCATAGATAGCCCGCCCGGTCTTATCGGCATCTTCATTCCTGCAGTCTAGAATATTGAGGCCCATGGTAATGGTTCGGATATCCAGCTTCTCAACCTCCACCATCCGCCAAGTTTCCAGGATCTCTTCATTACTAATATTAAATGGCACTCTCCAACCTCCTATATACGATGCATAAATTTGAATATATCTTCATGCTGTATATTAACCTGCAAGCCCATTTCTTGACCTTTCCTTGCCAGTTGTTCCTTTAACTGGGCAAATTCCACCATACTCTGGGAAACATCTACCACCATTACCATGGTAAATATATCCTGTAATATGGTCTGGCTTATGTCCAGAATGTTGACATTATTATTAGCCAACACCCCGGATATCCCATATATGATGCCTACCCGGTCTTTTCCCAAGACCGTAATAATCGCTCTTTTACTCTCTTCCACCTGCCATACCTCCTACCCATTCAAGCGGGACAGCACCTGGCTGCAGCGCATACATAGAGTAGGATGAGCTGCATCAGTTCCCACTGAAGGTTCAATTATCCAGCAGCGCTCACATTTTTCTCCCTCAGCCGGTTGAACTCTTACCCAGATACCCTTTACCTCTTCCAGGGCCAGGGCATCTTGGCTGCGCTCGGCGGGTGATTTAATATCCACCCGACTTACGATAAATATCTTCTCCAGATCCTCAACCTGCTGAAGCAGTTGGGCTCGGTCCGGATTAGCATAAATGGTAATCCAGGCTGCTAAAGAATGACCGATAACTTTTTTAACTCGGGCCTCCTCCAAGGCCTTGGTTACTACTTCCCTTATTACCAAGACCTGGTCTATCTTTTCTTCGACTGCCTGGTTATCATACTGATCCTGGCCCTGAGGCCATTCTAATAGCTGAACACTAATAGGATCAGTTGCCTTTTTAAGATGGCTCCAGATTTCTTCACTGGTAAAGGCCAGAACAGGGGTCAGCATAATTACCAGAGCATTAATAAGCTCATATAAGACGGTTTGAGCCCCTTTGCGCTGAGTATCATCCGGATGGGAACAATACAATTTATCTTTTAAAACATCAAAGTAGATACTGCTCAAGTCGATGGTGCAGAACTTATGCACGGAGTGGAAAACCACATGGAACTCATACTCATCGTAAGCCTTGCTGACCTTACCCACCAGTTTATCCAGTTTGGCCAAAGCCCATTGATCCAGTTCTGTAAGATTTTCATAGCTTACCCGGTCCCGGGCGGGATCAAAATCGTAGAGATTGCCCAGGATAAAACGACAGGTATTTCTGATTTTACGATAGGCCTCAGCGCTTTGCTTAATAATATTCTGGGATACTGCAATATCGGTCCGGTAATCGGCAGAAGATACCCAAAGCCTGAGAATATCTGCTCCCATCTGTTTAATCATTTTCAAAGGATCAACCACATTGCCCAGAGATTTGGACATCTTGCGGCCCTGTTCATCTACCACAAAACCATGAGTCAATACTTGCCGGTAAGGAGGAACTCCTCTTACCGCTACCGAGGTGGATAAGGAGGAGTTGAACCAACCTCGGTGCTGGTCACTGCCTTCCAAATACATATCAGCAGGCCAGCGCCCGTCATCCCTGGTTTCCAATACGGCCAAGTGGCTGGACCCAGAGTCAAACCATACATCCATTATATCGGTTTCTTTGCGGAATTTACCATTTGAACAATGAGGGCACTGATAGCCTTCCGGCAGCAGACGCTCAGCCTCTTCTTTAAACCAAATATCGGCTCCATGTTCAGCAAACAAATCAGCTACCCGATTGATGGTGTCATCAGTAATAACTGGCTCTCCGCAGGATTCACAGTAGAATATGGGAATAGGAACCCCCCAGGTTCTCTGCCGGGAAATACACCAATCGCCCCTATCCCGGACCATGTTGTAGATCCGCTCCCTTCCCCAGGCCGGGATCCACTTAACCTGATCAATGCCTTTTAGGGTATCTTCTCTAAAACCATCAATAGAGGCAAACCACTGTTCAGTAGCCCGGTAGATAATGGGATGCTTACAACGCCAGCAGTAGGGGTATTGATGGTTGACCTTGGAGGCATGAACCAAAAGACCCAGTTGCTCCAATTCTACTATGATGTTTTTATTTGCTTCATGTACAAAAAGACCCTGGAAGATCCCAGCTTCACTGGTAAAGTTACCCCTATTATCAACTGGAGAAATGACTTTTAGGCCATATTCCTTGCCTACATTAAAGTCATCATCACCATGTCCGGGGGCGGTGTGTACACAACCGGTGCCTGCTTCCAGGGTTACGTGCTCCCCTAAGACTACCAGTGAATCACGGTCAAAGAAGGGATGCTGACATATTACTCTTTCCAGCTCTGATCCCTGGTATTCCTTTAAAATGGTGTAATTATCCCAGCCTACTTCGGCCTTTACGTTTTCCAGCAGCCCTTTGGCCAGCAGATATTTTTCATTATCTACTTGCACCAAAAGATATTCAAAATCCGGATGCAGGCTGATACCGGTATTGGCCGGCAGAGTCCAGGGGGTTGTAGTCCAGATGATAACAAAGGCATCTTCCGGAATAACTCCCCGGCCGTCTTTAACCGGGAATTTGACATAAATGGAAGGGGATGTTTTATCATCATATTCTACTTCGGCTTCAGCCAGAGCGGTTTCGCAATCTGCGCACCAGTAGACAGGTTTTAACCCTTTATAGATATAGCCCTTTTTGGCCATTTCCCCAAATACCCGCACCTGTACTGACTCAAAGCTGGGGTGCAGGGTCAGATATGGGTTGCCCCAGTTGCCACGCACCCCTAAACGCTTAAACTGCTCTCGCTGAATGTCTACATATTTCAGAGCATACCTTTGGCAATGCTGGCGAAATTCCAGCACATTAGTTTTATGCCGGTCAATTCCCAAAGCCTTTATAGCCTGCTGTTCAATAGGCAAACCATGGGTATCCCAGCCTGGAATATAAGGGGCATCAAAGCCAATCATGGACCGATGCTTGACAATAATATCCTTCAAAACCTTGTTTAAGGTATGACCCAAATGTATATCACCATTTGCATAAGGAGGCCCATCGTGAAGAATAAACCGGTCCCGGCCCGAATTTTTCTCCTGTACTTTTTCATATATCCCGTTTTCTTCCCAGAACTGCAATATTTCGGGTTCCTTAGTTGGTAGATTTGCTCTCATGGGGAAATCAGTCTGAGGTAAATTCAATGTTCTATCATACTTACCCTTAGCCATCTATTAACCACCTCACCAGTTTATTTGTTTATTATATAAAAAAGCTTTCCATCCCCAAGGGACGAAAAGCACTTTCCGCGGTACCACCCTTATAGCACCTGCTTAAACAGGTACCACTCCATACTCTTAACGCGAGCCACGATCAAGCTTTGTCTGTTTCCTTGAGCCTGACAACTCCCGGGTGATCTTCAACTAAAACTCCGCTGCCGGGCTTACACCCTCCCCGACTCGCTGATGGCGAATGTTTTGGTTTACTGTCCCGTTCCCAGTAATTAAATGTAAAATTAATCCTTGAAAATATCTATTATTTTAGCACATCCCTGACCCCCAGTACAACTCTCTGCCTTAATTATTGCCCTTATTTCTCCATTATAATCAATTAGGGCTTTCCGGATAGTTTCGGCCTCAGCCCCTA
>CAZPSR010000079.1:0-3536 GCA_964589135.1 uncultured Syntrophomonas sp. | reverse complement strand
ATTTCTCCATTATAATCAATTAGGGCTTTCCGGATAGTTTCGGCCTCAGCCCCTATGCGTCATCTGGTAGAGGCGACCTGTTCGAAGGCCACGGAGGGAATTGTCACCAACCCCCTGCGTCATCCGGTAGGGGCGACCTGTGGTCGCCCTCATTGACAGTAGGTACGGTTCTATCATGACAACTCATGGTCAATTTTGGGGCACAAAGAATCTAGTAGGCAATGCCCACATTGGGGTTTACGCGCCTTGCATACTCGGCGGCCATGCCATATTAAGAGATGATGACTCTTACTCCACATTTCTTGAGGTATCAAAACCTTTAATTCCTTTTCGATCTTATCTGCATTTTTAGTGTTCACCAAACCCAGTCGCTGGGCTAGCCGTTTAACATGGGTATCTACTCCCAGACCGGGCAAGCCAAAGCCTACTGCCAGGACTACATTAGCGGTCTTTCTTCCAACTCCCGGCAGGGTAATCAATTCATTCAGGTCAGCTGGCACTTCTCCCCCGTATTCCTGCATCAACTTCTGAGCCATAGCCTGAATATTCTTGGCCTTGCTCTTATACAGGCCTACGGCTTTTATCAGATCCTCCAGCACGGCGGGATCTAAATCAGCAAAATCTGGAGCTGTAGAATACTGGGAAAACAAACCGGCAGTGACCCGGTTAACCTGAGCATCAGTAGTCTGGGCTGATAATATCACTGCCACCAAGAGTTGGAATATGGAATCGAACTCCAGCATAGTACCAGCATCGGGATATTCCTGCATCAATAGATCCAGTATCTGTTTGATTCGCTTGCTCAATATTATCCTCCTGCGGTAGCACAGGTTGGGACACGGGGACAAGGAAGCTGTCCCCGTGTCCCAACCCTGGTAGCTTACAGTACTTTGCTTAAAAATGACTGGGTCCGTGGATTCTGGGGGTTGTCAAAAATTTGGGAGGGGGTTCCCTGTTCCATCAGTATTCCTTCGTCCATGAAGAATACCCGATGCCCCACTTCTCTGGCAAATCCCATTTCGTGAGTAACTACAATCATGGTCATTCCTTCATGGGCCAAATCTTTCATTACCTCCAGTACTTCTCCGACCATTTCCGGGTCCAATGAAGAGGTGGGTTCATCAAAGAGCATGACCTTGGGATGCATAGCCAAAGCCCGGGCTATAGCAACTCGCTGTTTTTGTCCCCCAGAGAGCTGTGAAGGATAAACGTGATCCTTGTCGCCTAAGCCTACTTTACGTAATAGCCCTATAGCAATTTCTTCTGCCTCTTCTTTGCTGGTTTTCTTAATTATTATGGGGGCCAAGGTTACATTTTCCAGGGTGGTCTTGTGCGGGAAGAGGTTGAATAATTGGAATACCATGCCCATTTCCTGCCTTATTCGATTAATATCGGCTTTTGGGGCGGTAACCTCTTCCCCGTCAATAAAAATCTGGCCTTCTTGAGCTTCTTCCAGACGATTGATACAACGCAGGAAAGTGCTTTTTCCCGATCCACTGGGACCAATAACACAAACCACTTCTTTTTGGCGAATATGACAGTCGACTCCTTTTAATACCTGTAATTTGTCAAAGCTCTTATGGAGGTTTTTTACCACTATCATTGATTAGCCAACCTCCTTTCCGTCCAATCACCCAGCATGGATATTGCCTTAGTCATTATGAAATAAAATACACAAACCGCTCCCCATACCCACACTGCCTGATAGGTACTGGCATATAACATTTTCCCGGTATGAGTCAACTCATGAGCTGATATGGCCGAAACAAGCGAAGTGTCTTTTAAAAGCATAACAAACTCATTGATTAATGGTGGAATTACAATCTTAAAAGCCTGGGGTAATATGATAAAACGCATGGACTGTCCATGGGCCATCCCTAATGAACGGGCAGCTTCCATCTGTCCTTTATCCACTGCTTGAATTCCCGCTCGCACTATTTCGGCTACATAAGCTCCGCTGTTCAAGGCGCAAGCTATTATGGCAGCTTGTACCGGGGTAGCATCAAATACTAGCGGTATTACTCCAAAATAGAGCAGCAATATCTGTACAAAAAGAGGGGTTCCGCGGAAGAAATCAATGTAAGCTACGGAGATAAACTTGATTATTTTTATATTGCTCATTTTGCCCAAAGCGGCGATTAGTCCTAATATCATACCAAAGAAGAGCGAAACCAAGGTTATTTCTAAGGTTAAAACTGCTCCCATAGCAAAATTGCCCAGATTGTTGACAACCACCTGAAAACCAGCAATTTCATTGAGTTTGTCCATAATTATTGTGCCAAAAAACCATTCCGTGTTAGTAAAACCAAAATCCATATTTCAGGTGTTCCTCCCTGTTGCAAATCAAAATGAAAGCGCAAGTTAAGACCCGCGCTTTCTCGTCTTATCCTCAATCAGTATCCAAAAAGTCTTGATTATTAGAGATTATTCGAACCACTTGGCATAGATCTCGTCATAAGTACCGTCATTCTTTATCTTGTTCAAACCTTCATTAATCAGGTTCAAGGTTGCGGTATCACCTTTTTGGACTGCTATTCCATAGTGATCATCAGCCAAGAATATTTCCCCAACTGTTTTCACCTTATCAGATGCTTCAGTTTTAACATAAAAGTCAGTAACTGGGAAATCATTGATTACTGCAACAATCCCGCCTTTTTGCAGTTCCATAAAAGCTTCTCCCACATGATCATATGTATTCACTTTGGTTTGCGGATCATTTTCCTTAACCGACAGACAGGCATCGGCTCCAGTAGTACCAATTTGGGCACCTATTGGCTTTCCTTCCAGGTCTGCCAGAGTAGAAATGCCTTCGGTGTTTTTAGCCACCGCAATTATTAAGCCTGAATCATAATACGAATCGGAAAAATCAACTACTTTGAGCCGTTTCGGGTTGATGGACATGGATGAAATGGCACAGTCGATTTGGCCGTTCTGTAAAGCCGGAATCAATGCAGTAAACTCCATGCTTCTAATCTCGACTTCAGCCCCCATGGACTCACCAACCGCCCTGATCAGGTCCATGTCAAATCCTACACACTCACCAGTTTTCTCATCAACAAACTCCATGGGTGCATAAGCAGTTTCAGATCCTACCACCAGCTTGGTTATAGCCTGCTGATCGGGAGCCGATTCCTCTCCCCCACATCCTGCTACTGCTAACATACCAATGCTAAGCATGATTACCAGCAGCAAACTCCAATTCTTTTTCAATTCTTTCACTCCTTTTCCTCTAGTAGCTAATATAACTACATTTCATTATACATTCATATCTAAACCTCGACAACAATAAAAGCGTTCACTCGTTTTTTTGTGACAGGAGGTAAATGTGGATTCTATGGGATTCGAGCATATATGGGTATTTAAACCCAGATTCTTCATAATCACCAGTATGAATATAGCTAACATATTTATACAGGTTTTTGGGATAAAGCTGGGCTCAAGTTATTTTTAGCATTTTTGATTTTGCTTGGGGCAAGGAATGATAAATTAAAACTAGCGAGCTTATCTCAGCGGAAATATTAGATCCTGGGGTTATT
>CAZPSR010000078.1:0-9522 GCA_964589135.1 uncultured Syntrophomonas sp. | reverse complement strand
ATTATTCTTGATATGAAACTGAAGTGGAGGTATACAATGTGCAATTACCTGAATTGAAAATAGCTGAACTCTTGCCTCGTTTTCCCATTATCCAGGGCGGTATGTCCATTAGCGTTTCAACCGCTACTCTATCGGCTGCGGTGGCCAGAGCGGGTGGAATTGGAGTTTTGGGAGCTACCGGGATTTCCCTGGAAGAATTGAAGCAGGAAATCGCCAAGGCACGAGCCCTGGCAGGATCGGGCATTATCGGGGTGAACATCATGTATGCAGCCCGACAATTTAGCGAGCTGGTAGAAACCGCTATCAGCGAAGGGATAGATGTTATATTTACCGGAGCCGGATTCTCTCGAGAAATATTCCGGCGAGGTCAGGAAAGCGATACCCCTATAGTACCCATTGTATCTTCAGCCCGAGCTGCCGTGTTAGCTGAGAAATCGGGAGCTGCAGCAGTAGTGGCTGAAGGGGCCGAAGCAGGAGGACATTTAGGGACCGATCGTTCTATCCAAGAAATCTTGCCGGAGATTAAAAAAGCGGTAAAAATTCCGGTTATAGCAGCTGGTGGTATAGTTGATGGTAATGACATGGCTCAGGTGGTGAAGCTGGGAGCGGATGGAGTTCAGATGGCTACTCGCTTTGTACTCAGTGAAGAATGCTCCGTAGCCGACGAATATAAGCAGATGTATCTGCAAGCCCGGGAAGAAGATGTAATTATAATCAAAAGCCCGGTAGGATTACCTGGTCGAGCTCTGAAAAATGTCTTTACCAACTTGATCCAGGCCGGTGAGGCTCCGCAAGCTGAAGAATGCAAGGCTTGTTTAAGAAACTGCTCTAAGGTTTACTGTATACATAAGGCCCTGCTTAACGCCCGCAATGGCCAGGTGGATGCCGGACTGGTTTTTACCGGCCAGAATGTATTTAAAATAAAAGAAATACTCCCGGTCCAAGTGATATTTCAAAGAATCCTAGCTGAGTTTGCAGCCTCTTAAGCAATCGTCAATAATAGTCAAATGTAGCCAGGGCCAGCAACACGAATCGTTAAAGTAGACCCTATTTGTTTGTGATTCATCGGGAGCAACCGGTAATATGATTAAGCCCGTACCCCTCTCAACTGGTATGGGCTTAAGGGGTCATGCTTCTGTACAATACACCATACCGAAGCTGCCTGGTCCTACATGCAGACCTATTACCGGACCTATGGGTAAAACTGGAACCTTTTCTAAACCCAGCTCCTGTTCTATGATCTGAGCTACTTCATGGCCCCGCTGGGGATCATGTACCTGGTGCACCAATAGTTGTTCTAGGCCATACTGATCCCGGTCTTTCATGGCGATTTTGATTAGCCTTTTAAGGGCAGCTTGTATCCCCCGCACTTTCTCATAAACGTCTATTTTACCCTCCCGGTCCAGGTATAAAATTGGTTTAATATTCAAGACCGATCCCAGCAGGGCAGCGGCCCCCCCAATCCTTCCTCCCTTTTGCAGATAATCCAAACTAGGGGGGAGAAAATAGAAGTGTACTCTATCCCTAACCCAGTAAGCTCTTTCCACCACCTCTTCCATAGCCTTCCCTTCCTGAGCCGCCCGGGCTGCGGCCAGAACCTGCAGTCCCAGACCCATGCATACATTAAGGGAATCAATGATTTCGATACGAGCCTGAGGATATTTTTCCAATATCATCTCCCGGGCATTAACTGCCGAACCACAAGTACCACTAATACCGGAAGAAATAAAAATACCCAAGACCTGATGGCCTTCATCTACCAGGGCCTGAAAGATTTTATAGAAGCTACCCGGAGCCGGCTGAGAAGAAGTTGGAAGAACGGCCTCCCGGTCTATTTTTTGATAAAAATAATCATAGTCTACTTCTGTTTCTAAAAAAAACTCATCTGGAAAACATACTCCCAGGGATGCCACTCTAATATCATATTTTTCGATTAGTTCACTAGATAAATACGAGGTACTATCAGTAACAATCTTAACTATCATCTTTGGTCCTCCTAATAAAAAAAGTCTCGACTCTCCCCTGATCACCACAATTATACTTATCTTTGGGGTCCCACCCTGGTCTGGACCCCCTTCGCTCAGGCCAGGCCGGTTTAAAAATACCCTTGGCTTTCCAGCCAAGAGCAACTAGGGCTTGGCTATCTACTGCTTAATATTATTGTTAATAGTACAAGTTAATGCTAAGTCTTAAAGCTGACTCCCCGAATATTGATCAAAGTTTCTAAGGCTCTGTTAATGTATTTAATATTTTCTTCCACTTCCTGGGGAAAACGTTCATTAAGGGTAAAGAATGTTCCCAGGGTAGATAAAATCAGCCGTTCAATCACTTTATCTTCCATGGGTCTATCCTTAGGGATCATCTCCTTGAGAATACTGCCTACATCAGCCAGCATCTGATTTTTGATTCTTTCCAGTAAATCATTGATCAGCGGATAACGGTTTTCCGGGTTAAGGTTAAATATTCCTTCATAAAACAGCTTTCTGATGGATTCCTTGGGATACTTGGTAACCTGGTATAGACACTGCAGATAATGGTGCAAACGCTGTTTGGGATGTACTCCGGAGTTACAGATCCCGGCCATACTTACCAAGAGCCTCTCTACCTTCTGTTCGCAAGCACACAAAAAAATACCTGACTTGTCCGAAAAATGGTAGTAGATAGTCCCGACTGAAACCCCGGCTTCTCTGGCTATCAGTCTCATGTCCACCTCTTCAAATGAATACGAGTTAAACAGTCTCTCCGCACTTTGGAGAATCCTTTCCTTAACATCAGGTATTTTTTTCGGCATTTGGCTTCTCCTTATTTTCAAATATTAGCAATTATATTGAACATTGTTCAAATAGTCAATTACTAATTTTGTCGGATTATTAGCCTCGACTTTTAACCTTAGATTCAAATCTGTAGGGGAGGTCTGGCCCGCCCCAGACTGTCCAAAAAGTGTAAGCTAGGTCTCCAAAGTGAAAAATGCTACACTATATCAGGGCCACAAATCAGCCTCCAGCCCTTAAAATGGCAAATAACCAGCATCAAGTGGGGCGATTATAAAATAATTTTTCAAAGGCTAATAGGGGCCGCCATAGTTCGAATCTCACCAAAACAAGTGGCGAGCCAACGGTTCCCGCTTCGCTCCCGGACTTATCTTTCTTCTCCTTTACTTCTCTGCTCCGGATCCCGGGGTCGGTATTTGACTATTAACTCCTGCCTTACTCGAGTAGAGCGGGCAATTCTGATGGCAGACCTGGGGCTGCTTGCTTGCCCTTCCGGTCCCTGACTTTCTGCCCTTTCCTCTGTTTCCGATTCAGAATCACTTGGAGTTGGCTCTCCTGCCAGCTCATATTCTTCCTCTTCTTCCTCTTCGAAAATATCCCACTCTTCCTGTTCCCCTGCCTCTTCAAAGCTTAACTTACCTTCCTGCTCCCAGTTACCTTCAGCCTCATTATCATTTGCATAGGAGTTTAATTTTGATTTATTCTCTTCCATTGCTTATCCCCCTGTATTTAAATCTGCTACATTATACGTGAAGACTGCCGGATTATTATTTAATTATTTTTAGACCTTTTATCATGCTCTCAGTGAGGTTATTACATGCGTAACCGCACCGCAAATTTTTGTCACAGGCGGGCATCCCCTACATGCTTAACTACAGACCGCTACAACAGGAATGGTGCCGTCAAAATATGATCAAGGGCCTGCTCCGACCTCCGGTCTTTGATAGCCTAGGCCATGCAGCTTATTACCGCCCCCTGCTCTCTTAAGTGTTTGAAGTCCACCCAACATAAATGGTCCCTCCAATAAAAAAAGGCCTGAAATATCAATTCCAGACCTCATTGTCTATATATATATGTAATACTGGCTGAGATAGTCTCTTTAGTCAATTAAAGGTCAATAAACATCAAGTTTAGTGACAACCTCCCGCACTAAACCCCTGCCTTCCGATCCTCTTCTCCCCTTAGAGCAGCAAAGGCTAGAACAGGAGGTCCTCATTTACTAAAACCATGAATCAGCCGACAAGCAGCCAACTGACTGACTGACTAACTAACTAACTAAAAAGAATTATTATCTTCCAACTTTCTACTTTCTTAATCACCATATTTATATATTCTATCTTCAAGGTTAAAATCCTTCTTAATACCCATTTTATATAGCCTCCTTCTCGTCACAGAGTCCTGATTATATTGAAGGAAGAAAAATCGCCCCGAGTAATGCTATGTAAATTATCAGTCTCAGGGAATAGATGCCGGTCTATTTCCTGGTTATTCCAACCCTGATTTCTCAAGCTTTGCACTCTATCCTTAAGCTCCAGTAAATAGTTTAATTTTTGCTTGAGTAGCTGTCTGCCGTTGTTACGAGGCCCGGTGTGGGAACAAAATATGGTTTTAAAGTCCATCTTTTCTAGTCTTTCCAGGGAATTAATCATAGCACTCATATTCTCACCTGAGAAAACGCTTCGGGGTTTTAGGTTTACCAGCAGGTCGCCGGAGAACAACCATCCCTGTTCCGGTTCCAGAAAGGCTTTATGATGCAAATGATGCCCGGGAGTATCAATAACTTGAAAATAAAATTGGCCGCTTCTTATCTCCTTAGGCATCGGCTCAGCCTTAAAGGCCGGGCATCTTCCCCATATTTCCAGGCGATAGGCTGACAGCTGCGGTTCAACAGCGGCTTCAGCTATGGAATCTTCATGCAGATAAATGGGTACCTGAAGCTTTTCCTGCCAATAGGCCGCCATCCCTGCATGATCCTCATGGATATGGGTTAGGGCCACTTGCTGAATAGGATGACTATTAAGAAACTGGCTGGATTCCAGACCCAAAGTGGATGGACCCGTGTCAATCAGCAAACCGTCTGCCAGATACAAGTAGACCTTCATCATAAAAGGACGGTTCCAGGGCATTTCCCGAACCCCCATCCACACTGCTATATTGGGAAAGTTGTATTTCATTCCCTCTTACCTCCTGGGTTCAATAATATATTAGCAAAAATCACATACTTTAAGCCGGATTATATACTAAACAACTACATACTATTTATTATACTACTACCTAGTAAGTAGCAATTTTGTATATTCTCTATTATGAGCAGACCCAGGACAAGAGGTCTCGGGAAACATCAGCTTGGCCATGGCACTTTGCTCCATTATGAAGGCAAAATTCACTGAACCTAATGGAATTTAATGGTGACAAAAGCCTCAGTCATGAGTTAAACTATTAGGCAGGATTATAAATAGTAACGACCATGAACCATTTCCCTTACCCAGATTCATGAAGTTTCATGGGATAGGCTTTTTACTGTGAACAATAAAATAAGCTTAAATCTTAGACCACGAAGGTTTATAGAAGCTTGAAAGCTGCTATACTTGTTCGTGATTTTTACTTTTAATCCAATTAATACTAGGGGGTATTGAAATGAAGGTTAAAAGATTGCTTTTTATGTTGCTCGTACTGCTCATCCTGAATATGGCCGGTTGCAGCTCCAATGATAATGAAATGAATAATAACCACTCCTCTTCGAACCAAACCGCTGTACTGGAGTTCAAAGCCAATGGTGAGGACTTTGTGCGGCAGGGATTTACCTCCAAAGATGGATGGGACATAAGTTTTGATAAGGTTTACCTGACCTTGAATGATATTAAAGCCTATATCACTGATCCTCCTTATGAGCCAGACCGTGAGGAAGCGATTATGTCCGATGATTACCTTTCGCTGCCGGGCACCTTTACGGTTGACCTGGCCCAGGGCGGAGAAGAGGCTGACCCTATCAGTGTAGGTCAGGTGGCAGCACCACTTGGTTTTTACAACGCCCTGTCCTGGCAAATGCTTCAAGCTCCCTCCGGGGAAGCTATGGGCCATAGCATCCTGATGCAGGGCACTGCTTGCAAAGATGGTAAAACATTGCCTTTTAAAATAGGTATTGGCAAAGAATACCAGTATTATGCCGGTGAATTCATAGGTGATGAACGTAAAGGTATCGTAGCTGCTAATAGCCCGGGGGATCTGGAAATGACCTTTCACTTCGATCATATCTTTGGAGACGGAGAACTCCCGGCTGATGAAGGTTTGAATGCTGCAGCACTGGGTTTTAATCCTTTTGCTGAACTGGCTGAAAAGGATCAAGTCATCACGGAAGAAGCCCTGGCTGAGCATCTTTCAGCGGCAGAATACCAGCAATACCTGGCCATCCTGCCCACCTTGGGGCATGTCGGCGAAGGTCACGCTTTTGCCGTTGAACTGTAGACCGGGAGGACCAGCATGATGAAACGACTTACATTTATCCTGATACTGGCCTTGCTTTTGCTTAATATCTTACCGCTCACTGCTTTAGCTCATGGGGTGGACTTCAAGTATGAATCAAACAGCAGTTATCTGATTACCGGCTCTTATGATGATGGTTCTCCCCTATCAGCAGCCCAGGTAAGTATTTATGCCCCTGATGACCCCCAAAACCCTTGGGGAACCGGCACTAGCGATGAACAGGGACAGTACTTGTTTACCCCGGACCTTACTAAACCCGGAATCTGGACGGTACAATTCCGCCAGGCAGGGCACGGGGGAAACATCAAGCTGGATATAGGAGGGCAAAAAAACTCCTCTTCCAGTACCTCCTATAGTACTACCCAGATAGTGCTTATGATAATAGCGGTGTTATGGGGCTTTATCGGAACAGCACTCTATTTCAAGAGGGAGCGTAGATAAATGCATATACCGGATGGAATGCTTTCGACAAGTGTTTGTCTGGCTGGTTATGGGGTAACATTTCTGGCCGCAAGTTTTTCCATCAAGAGAATAAATCAGACTGAGGCCAGCACCCGGGATGTACCCAAGGCCTCTCTTTTTACTGCAGCCTTTTTCCTGGTTTCCTTGATCAGTATTCCGCTGCCTCCGGCCAGTATACACCTTTTGTTAAACGGCCTCTTGGGAGCCTTCTTGGGATATTTCGCTTTTCCTGCAGTACTGGTAGCCTTGTTTCTGCAAGCAATCCTGTTCGGGCATGGAGGGCTTACCACTCTGGGAATTAATGCCCTTATTATGGGATTGCCAGCCATGCTTAGTGCCTTTATTTATGGGAAATTTAGAAGTTTAAGGCTATTGCCCAACTCCATCCTGGGCTTCATTATTGGTTTTATGGGAATAGCCCTCAGCGTTATCCTATTTGCCCTTATCCTGATTGCTTTTATTCCGGGCCAGATTAATGCGGAAGCCGAGCGGGTGGCCATCTATGCCATGGCTCTTGCCCATCTACCCTTAGCCCTAGTTGAAGGCCTGATAACAGCTCTGATAATCAATTATATCCAGAAGGTTAAGCCTTCCCTCTTCCAATCAAATAATCCTCTTTGAGTGAGGGCTCTTTGAAAATACTGATAAATTCTACCTGCTTCGATGATGCCGAAAGATATAGTGAGGAAGGCTTTTGTGGAAACACTGATTAATCCTGAACTTAATAATTCCATCTTCTGTCAATGGGAGCCCAGAGCCAAGCTAATTGCTTTTGCCCTCTTGCTATTTTCATTTGCCATGGTTAAGAACCTGGTTCCGCTTATAGCTATGTTTTTGATCTGCAGCATAATCTTTGCTTTGTCCGGCCTGCCGGTTAAATGCCTGTTCCAGCGATGGAAGGCCCCGGCGGTTCTGGTATTGCTAATGGGACTAATTTTGCTCCTCTTTTCTGAGGGAGAACCCCTGCTATACCTGGGACCACTGCCAATTACTCAGGAGGGCTTGGTGGCCATCTTGCTTATGCTTAGCCGCCTAATGTGCATGCTTGCTCTGATAGCAGTGCTCCTGGCTACTACCCCTTTGCTGCTGCTGATTAGCGCCATGCGCGATTTGGGCCTGCCCAGAATACTGGCTGATATGATTCTTTTTACCTTGCGCTACCTCTATACTTTGAATGATCAGCTGGAACAGATGAAAAGGGCCCTAACTATAAGGGGATTCTCAGCTAAAAGCCTGAAGAGCTTAAAACACTATGCCATTCTAATCGGAGGTATTCTGGTCCGCAGTTTTGAACAATCAGAGCGGGTCTATAGAGCAATGGCAGTCAGGGGCTATGGATTTGAAACCGCCCCTTCTGTAAATAATGCTTGGAATTTCCGGGATAAGGTCCTATTTTATTCGTTTTCTTTTCTGGCCTTTTTGATAGTTTCAATACAGCTTTATTTGAACCTGCCGGGGGTTTAATAATGGATCAAATATTAAAGATATCCAACCTTAGTTTCTCCTATAAAGAGAATGAGTTAATACTGGATGGGCTATCCTTGGAGGTCTTTCAGGCTGATAAAATCGGTATACTAGGACCCAACGGGGCTGGCAAAACCAGTTTGTTTTTACTTATCACCGGGGTGGAAAAGCCTTTAGCCGGAGAGATTTATCTTAAAGAGCAAAAAATCATACCAGGTACTTTTAATCCTGAATTAGGCATGGTTTTCCAGGATAGTGATGATCAGGTTTTTAATTTTTCGGTGTTTGATGACATAGCCTTTGGACCTCGCAACATGGGACTGTCTGAAGCAGAAATTAAGCAGCAAGTCAATGAGGCTCTGAGGGTGCTGGGAATCCAGCATCTGGCCCAGCGAGCACCCCAGCAATTGTCAGGAGGGGAAAAAAGGCTGGTGGCCATAGCCGGGGGTATACTGGCCATGCAATCCAAGCTGGCTATCTATGATGAACCTACCTCCAATCTGGATCTCAGATACCGTCGCCGCTTAATTAATTTTATTAAAAAGCATAAACAGGAAGCAGCCTTGATAGCATCACATGATCTGGAGTTTGTACTGGAAACCTGCAACCGGGTAGTGGTATTGGATCAGGGAAAAATAGCCGCTGAGGGTAAGCCCCGGGATATAATGGGGAACCCTTTGCTCATGGAGCAGCATGGCCTGGAAGTGCCCCCTTCCCTGTTGAGTCCAAGTAAATAACTTATTTTTTGGCTCTTAGCTGTGTTATACTAATCTTCAAATAGAAGGGGGAGGGTTTGGTGATAATTGCGGTTGTAGATGGACAGGGAGGTGGCATAGGACGTATCCTGGTGGAAAAACTGCGTCACGAACTGGGAACAAATGGCTGGATAATTGGATTGGGTACTAATGCAGTAGCTACTTCGGTTCTGCTTAAAGCAGGTTGTAACGAGGGAGCCAGCGGAGAAAATGCAGTAGTCCGGACCGTGACCCAGGCTGACCTGGTGGTAGGTTCTGTAGCGATTATTGCAGCCAATTCCTATCGTGGTGAACTTACCCCCCGAATGGCTGAAGCAATTGCCTCGGCCCAAGCCCCCAAGATCTTGCTCCCCCTCAACCGTTGCGGCATAGAAATAAGCGGAGTTATTGATGAACCTCTGCCAATCCAGGTTGATCGACTGCTAAGCAGAGTCAGGGAAATATATGATCAACAGAAAACGGATGAAAAGTGATAATCATGGCTGCTCCGTTGGAAGATATCTTAGATTGGCAGGAAGTAGGCTTTGAGTTCCCCGGAAAAGCTCAAATTAATAAACTCTACAGGGTTCTCATTGGGGAGAAGGGCT
>CAZPSR010000077.1:0-9533 GCA_964589135.1 uncultured Syntrophomonas sp. | reverse complement strand
GCCCTTTTCGGGCTTCCTAAGGCTTTTCCTTTTATTCAACTGTCAAAAACCCGGGATTAGTTACCGCTATGGTTAGATAAAGGAGGGGGCTTTTTAGGGGGTGGCATTTACACTCCTGTGGATAAGCAATAATAAGTGTAGCCCTATAACGAGAGAAAAATGTCGAATTATAAACCCAGCAAATTGTTTTAAGCATTGATTAAGTATACAATAGTAATAAGATTTATACAGGCTTAGTTTATTTCTGCATACTATGTTCGAGGATTTAGAAAGAGTTTAAGATGCTATGGTGGTTAGGGACAAATAGAATGTGGGGTAAATTATGGTGAATGAACAAGCATCCTTACTTGTACATAACATGGAACAGGCCTGGCGATTATTTATGAAAGAAGGGGTTATTGCCGACAATGTGGTTAAGCCGGGTATTGCCAGATCCTGGCGACGCTGCAATAAGCAAAAAAAGCCCGGGGTAACCATTTCGGACCGGGAATTGAGACAGAGGCAAATAAAAAACCGGATTTTAATAGATATCTCCAAGCCGGTGATTAAAGATCTGGTGAATATCCATAACTTCCATATGCATAGCTTTTCCATTATGCTTATGGATAGCGATGGAGTGGTTAACTACCGTATTAATTATGGTAATGAAATAGTATCCCTGGGACATCACTGCAATGAGACCCACTGCGGTACCAGTGGCCCGGCCTTGGCCCTGGCCGAAGGTGTAGGCACTGAAGTAAGCGGTTATGAGCACATCCGCCCCAAGGCTCATCACTGGCATACCATAGGAGTACCCATTCATGACCAAAGCAACCGGGTGGTGGGAGCTCTTGCCTTGCTTAATACTAAGGGTCATTGTAGACCCTTTACTATGCAAACAATTTCATTGGCTGCCTATTTAATTGAAGCTCGTTTACTGCAGCAGGAATTATTGATGAATGTATCATCAAGCATAATGGATGGTATGCCCCAGGCTGCCATGCTGGTCAATGAAGAAGGCACGGTTGTCAGTGCTAATAAAACATGTTTTAATCTCTTCCAGACTACCCCGGAAAACCTGATTGGGAACACCTTAACCAATAGCTTGGTCAGTGAACCTCCCTATTTTTTTTCAACTTACTTGCAGCAGGAAAGTCCATTTTATCTCCCCATTAAGAACCTGGCCAGCAGAAATGATTTCAAGCAGATCTGCCGTATAGACAGGCGCACCATTGAACTGGAACATAATAACCTTTTATTCATGTTTACTTTTAAAACTCTGAATCAACAGATGGCCAACCGATTGCTGGAAAAACCAGATGCTTTTGCTGGTCTTATTGGGCACAACCAGGATTTCCTGAGAGTGGTTGACTATGCCAGGAAAGCAGCACGTTTGGCTTCCAACGTCCTTATTGAAGGCGAGAGCGGTACCGGAAAAGAATTGATGGCCCAAGCTATTCACCAACAGAGTGGGCGTAAAGGCCGTTTTATAGCTATAAACTGTGGTGCTATCCCCAGCGAATTATTAAACAGTGAATTGTTCGGTTATGAGGACGGTGCCTTCACCGGGGCCAGGAAGGGCGGAAATCCAGGGAAAATTGAACTGGCTCATGGGGGCAGCCTGTTCTTGGATGAGATTGGAGAAATGCCTCTGCCTATGCAAGTTTCCTTGTTACGAGTACTGGAAGATAAAACCGTCACTCGTATTGGGGGAAAGGATTCCAGGAAATACGATGTGCGCATAATTGCAGCAACCAACCGTGATTTATGGCAAGAAGTAAAAAGAGGTAATTTTCGTGAAGACTTGTTTTACCGACTGAATGTTGTAAATATTAAGTTGCAGCCACTCAGGGAGCGCAAAGATGATATTCCCCTCTTGGCCGAATATCTGTTGCGAAAATGCTGCTCCCAAAACAAGCTGGAAAATGTGGAGTTTGACCATGATATAATTGACATTTTGGGGGATTATGATTGGCCCGGGAACATCAGACAATTGCAGAACGTTATAGAAAGCAGCTTAGTACTAGCCACTGAAGGTATTATAACTACCGACATGCTGCCCTATTATATTATTGAGCGCAATATCACGGTTGAAAAATTTAGATCAGCCAAATTATATGAGATAGAACAGGCAGTTATTAAGGAGATCCTGACCAGGAATAATGGTAATATTAGCCAGTCGGCCCGAGAACTTGGTATTACCAGGAAGACTCTTTACAATAAGATTAAGCAGATAGAAGGGCTGCGGTAAATTAATTCCAAGCCAAAAAATTAAAAAAACCCGCCCCATATCCGGGTATCATAGGGGCAAAAAGATAAATCCCTGTAATAGGGTGGACAGTTTTAACCGACAGCAGTGACTCCGAGGTGCTTAAGAAAGCCCTATAAACTCAACAAAAGCAACGGAAGCCAATTATCGGCTCCTGTTGCTTTTTGTTTCCTGTATGCAGATTTTTTGCCCTGGGGTGGGCTCACAACTTATTCCTGTGACTTCCCAGCTTGCTAACAAGTAGGGATTCCTACTCTATTACTTCAAAAGAATACTGAGCCAGTTTATCCTGATCCTCCTGACTTAGGGAATACTCCCGGTTCAGCTTGGGGCGGTGCTCCTGGCTGCCGCATAAGGCGGTGGATAAATAGCGTAGGCCGTTATCATTTATTATGGTTACAATACACTTTTTATCTGGATGCAGCTGGGATACCTTTTTGGCAGCTGCTACATTACAGCCGGAGGATATCCCGCAGAATATTCCTTCTTGAGCTGCCAGTTCTTTAGCCATGTTTATAGAATCCTGGGAACTAACTAGTACCATACCATCAACATAGTCCAGGTCTAAAATTTCCGGTATTAGGCCGTCGGCAATTCCCTGCACCTGGTGCTGTCCGATGGTTCCCCGGGATAGTATGGGAGATTCCAGGGGTTCAGATATATACACCTTGAGGTTTGGATTCATCTGCTTCAGATATTTGGCAGTTCCGGTTATGGTGCCTCCGGTTCCCTGGCACATAATGAAAACATCAACTTTTCCTTGGGTTTGTTCCCATATTTCCGGGCCTGTATTATCATAATGAGACAATACATTTTCATCACGACAAAACTGGCCGATTTCGAATACCCGGTCACCATAGCGCTGTTTTATCTTTTCTACTTCTTCCAAGACCAGATCTACGTCGGTTTCGGCCCCTGGCGTAAGTATCAGTTCGGCTCCATAAGCCCTTATAGTTTTTTTACGTTCTTCACTCATACCTTCCGGCATTACTATAATCACCTGATAGCCTTTGGCCGCTCCAACCATGGCTGCAGCTATTCCGGTATTGCCGGTGGTGCCTTCCAAGAGGATCATGCCGGGTTTAAGATCTCCTCTTAGCTCAGCTTGCTCAATTATGGCATGTACTACCCGATCCTTTAAACTGCCACTGGGGTTGGTGTACTCCAGTTTTACACAAATATCGGCATTGATATCGGCCGGTATTCTATTTAATCGAATCATAGGTGTGTGTCCTATTGCCTCTAGAACATTATCCAGTATTTTCTGTCTTGAACTCCAGTTCAAACTTCATTCCCTCCCTAAGTCATGATTCCAGGCAATTATTTTTTCCATTATTTCTTTTTATATTATTCGTCAATAAATCAAAGAACCCTGCCGAATCCAGTTATAAATAAGCCAAATGAAAGGTTAAAGGTTCCTTTGACTCACTTTTAGTATATTATCATAATTATTGAGCTATAAAGGCCATTCCTGTTGAAAAAATATCTGGCGCCTAATAGTAAATCGTTCCAGGGGTTTACAGGATGAAAAAAAGCCTGGTAAATTCCTGGTTTCCTCTTTATAAATGTTCAACAGTTCCTTAAAAAAGCGCTGTCTCTGCTCTTTATCTCTGAGGCTTAAGCCTTTGGCCTTCAGAGTATCGGCAATTCTACGGTTTAACTCTATTTCATAATCCTCCAGCAGGCTAAAAAAGTTTTTCCAATGCTTTATCTTTGCTTCTTCTTCCCAGGCAATGCCGGGGCATACGAAATGACGACAAACAGATTCCCGCTGCAGCTGGTCAAGCAGGCATCCCCCGTCAGCGCAATGAAAGTGGCATTTATAACTGTCTTTGTCAATAGAATTATTAATCGTTAAAGAGGCATCCAATACGGTTGCATCCTCTATATTCATTAAATAGTTCATTATATTAGGATGGTTTTGCAGCAAATAGGCAAAATCGCTGGGGTAAAACACCGGCGAATAGTGGCCACAGCACCCCTTGTCATCCTGTCTGGGACATTCCCGGCACAGGTCTACTTCAATATAACTGCGCAAGCCTTGATTGTGGAAAACCAGTTCGATTTCTTTCATCATGATACTTCCTCCAGCCAATACTATTATATTATAGTTTCACGAAAAGGCCAGATGGTAAAGCCCTGGTTTGCATTTTAAAAGCCTTAAAGTTATTATTTAGCTTAGATGTTAATAATACACTGGCATAAGGAGTACATGGGCTATGAGTATTGCCTCTTTGGGTATTATAGGAGGGACTTTTAATCCTATACATTATGGACATTTGATTGCTGCTGAGTGTGCTCGAGTGGAGTTTAATTTGGAGCAGGTTATCTTCATTCCAGCCCGTATCCCTCCTCACAAGGAAGGCTGGGCCATATTGGATCAGGCTAAGCGCTACCATATGGTAGAAATGGCAGTAGAAAGCAATCCTGCCTTTCAGGTTTCCGATCTGGAAATGAAGCGGGCAGGGGTATCCTATACGGTTGATACTATTGAGTATTATTGCCAGCATTATCCATCAAGTGAGATTTTTTTTATTATGGGACTTGATTCTCTTTTCATCTTGGATACCTGGAAGGATATCGAGCGTTTGACCCAGTTATGCCGATTTATCATAGTTACCCGTCCTGGTTATAATATCAATGAAGAAGTGCAAATCAGGGAAAGATTGCCCCTGGCTTTTTGGTCTGAGGCGTATTTCCTGGCTATACCTGGCTTGGACATATCCTCCAGCGATATCAGAGAGCGGGTAGCTAAAGGCAAGCCAATTAGATATATGCTGCCGGAAGCAGTAGAAAACTATATCAGGCAAAACCATTTCTACCGGGAAGGGTAAATAAATGGAACATTATCAGGCCTTGGACTTAATTAAACAGCGCTTGTCACCAAATAGATATCAGCATTCTCTACGAGTGGCAGATATGGCACTTATTTTAGCCCGTCGGTATATCGAGGATGAATCCTGGGCTTACCTGGCTGGTGTTCTCCATGATTATGCCCGAGACCTGCCCCCAGAGCAGTTATTGTCTATTGCCAGGCAGTATGGTCTGATTAAGCAAGAGATAGAATCAGAGCTTCCGGAGCTGCTCCATGGACCAGTAGCAGCCTTTCTTTTACCAAATGAATTAGCTACCATACCGAAGGCCGTATTAGAGGCCATTAGCTGTCATACTCTGGGCTCTGTGCCTATGAGTAAACTGGATAAAATTCTGTTCCTGGCCGATATGATTGAACCCGGGCGCTGCTATCCTGGAGTGGGGGAATTAAGAAGAGAGGTTTTGCTGGATCTGGATCAGGCTATGTTGTTAGCCCTGGAAAGCAGTATCAGGTATTGTTTGGATAATGGAAAAATACTGCACCCCCTAAGCGTAGAGGTTAGAAATACTTTTCTGAAGAAGGTGAATGGGGTTGGGTAAGCTTAGAAAACACTCCAGAGCTATTTCTGGCTATATGTGCTGTAGTAGCTTATGGTAGACTAATAGCAGAAGGGCAATATGACCTCTTGCCCCAGTTCGATAGGTGATTAAAAAGAGCGGAAGAAAAAACCTTGGGAAATACTAGATCCCACATGCTTAGAACAATGTCGGGCTAAAATAGGGTAGAGCATACAACTAGGAGGGCTGTTATTGGAAAAGATAAAAGATTTAGTGAAAATCATAGCCGAAGCCTGTGAGGAAGAAAAGGCCATAGATATTACCGTACTCAATGTACATGATCTTACCGTACTGGTTGATTATTTCGTGATAGCCAGCGGCCGAAGCGTTATTCAGGTCAGAAGTATAGTGGAACACATTGAAGAGGTGTTAGAATCAGCAGGAGTGAAACCTTTGCGTCGGGCTGGCCATGGTGAAGGCAAATGGGTGGTACTGGATTATGGTTCTGTTATGGTTCATGTTTTCCGCCAGGAAGAAAGGGAATATTATAATCTGGAAAACCTGTGGGGAGATGCCCAGGTGTGGGAATTCGAAAGCGGGGAAGCAGCCAGGCCTTAATAAGCAGAGATAATTGTCCCTAGGATTAGGTCGATGACTTGGCCTTCTTCCCTGATCATGGGGTTGATAAGCTCCCGTTTAAACAGGGAGCTTAATTATTGCAGGAAAATGCTTTTCTAATGAAGATGATTCTGTTGGTAATGGTTTAGGCGACCTTTTTCCATATTAATCATTTCCAGCTTCAGATTGATACCCCCTGGAGCGGTAAATCCGCCCAGGCCTTTTCTTGCTACCACTCGATGACAGGGAATAACCAGGGGAATGGGGTTGTTGCGATTGGCCTGACCTACGGCCCGGGCTGCTCGGGGACTGCCTATAGCTTGAGCTACCTGCCCATAGGTAAGAGTAGTCCCATAAGGTATGGTGAAAACATATTCCAGGCTACGCTGATAAAAGGGAGGCAGGGCAGAAATATCAACGTTAACTTCCCAATCATTTATTATGCTACCCCTATAATAGGCCCTTATTTTATCAGGCAGAGCCAGGGACTCAGCTTCCTGTTCCAAGAAGTTAATTACCTGGGATCCGGGCTCCTGTTCCAGCTTATTGATATCCAGGTAAGGCTGGGGCAGCAGCAGCCGATAGAGAATATCATCCTTCATTAGGCAGGCTGCTCTGCCTTTTTCGGTATCAAATACATACCAGACCTTCATGGCTAAACTCCTTTATTTGGCCACTATATTGACCAGCTTCTGCGGAACTACTATGATTTTGGCTATCTTTTTACCTTGAGTAAGGGCTTTAATCCGATCCAGCTGCAGGGCCTGGGCTTTAAGATCTTCCTCACTAATATCAGCCGGCACCCGGAGCCGATCTCTAACTTTACCCATGATCTGCACCACTATCTCCATTTCATCCTGCACCAGGGCTGAGTCATCATATTCCGGCCATTTTTGCCGACAGACACTATCCTGGTACTGGCACTTGTGCCATAATTCTTCACATATATGAGGGGTAAAAGGAGTCAAAAGGACCAAGAGGCTTTGTAAGGCTTCCTTAACTACGGCCAGATTGGGATTTTCCTGGTCCCGGTAGGCATAGAGGCTATTGGACAGCTCCATTATAGCACTTATGGCGGTATTAAAATTAAAGCGCTCACCTACATCCTCACTGACTTTCTTAATGGTAGCATGGGTTTTATAGCGCAAAGCCCGAGCCTGGGGATCCAGGTCGGAAAAACTTTTAGGTACTTGGATAGGGGAAATAGAATCGGCGTATTCCACAACCAGGCGCCAGATCCGGTTTAAGAAGCGATAGGCTCCTTCCACTCCCTGATCACTCCACTCCAGATCCCTTTCCGGGGGAGAGGCGAAGAGAATAAACAGGCGGGCGGTATCTGCTCCATAGGTTTTGATTATTTCTTCCGGACTAACTACGTTGCCTTTGGATTTGGACATTTTGGCGCTATCTTTTAATACCATGCCCTGGGTCAAAAGGTTGGTAAAGGGCTCCTGACAGGAGAGCATATTTATATCATAAAGGAACTTGGTAAAAAACCGGGCATACATCAAATGGAGTATAGCATGTTCCACCCCGCCGATGTATTGGTCTACCGGCATCCAATAATCTGCCGCTTCCTTGCTGAAAGGTACATCTTTTTCATGGGGACTGCAGTAACGGTCAAAATACCAGCTTGAGCAAACAAAGGTATCCATAGTATCTGTTTCCCGTCTAGCTTCTCCTCCACATTCTGGGCAGGTGGTGCGGGTGAAGCTTTCCACATAATTAAGGGGTGATTCCCCAGAGGGCTTGAATTCTATATCCTCCGGCAAAAGCACCGGCAGTTGATCCTCTTTTAAACAAACAATACCGCATTTATCACAATATACTATAGGAATAGGAGCTCCCCAATAACGCTGGCGGGATATTAACCAGTCCCGCAGACGGTAATTAACGGTACCCACTCCAATGCCATGCTCTTCCATGTACTTAGTTACTGCTGCTATCCCTTGCTGTACTTCCAGGCCATCAAAAGATGCTGAGTTAAGCATTAGCCCGTTACCGGTATAGGCTTCCGTCATTTCATCGGCATGGGCTGGAGAATCATCACTCTTAATGACCACCCGAATAGGAATATGGTATTTACGGGCAAATTCATAGTCTCGCTGATCATGGGCTGGTACTGCCATTATGGCTCCGGTTCCATAATCCATCAATACATAATTGGCAATCCAGATCGGGATTCGTTCCCCGTTCATGGGGTTAATGGCATAGGCCCCGGTAAATACCCCTTCTTTCTCAGTATCAGTAGCGGTACGAGCCAGTTCCGATAAATTTTTCATACTCTTAACGAATTTTTTCACTTTTGCTGCTTCCGGCTTACCCTGGGAAATCACCTCTACCAGGGGGTGTTCTGGAGCTAGAACCATATAGGTCACTCCGAATACCGTGTCGGGACGGGTAGTAAAAACCGTCATAGATTGGTCCAGACCTTCTATGGCCATGGAAAATTGGCAACCTTCGCTGCGTCCTATCCAATTTCTCTGCATTGTCTTAACTTTTTCCGGCCACCCTGGCAACTGCTCCAAATCATCCAATAGCCTCTGAGCATAATCGGTAATTTTGAAGAACCATTGCTCCAGTTGCTTTTTTTCCACCTCAGCTTCACAGCGTTCACAGGCTCCATCCACTACCTGCTCATTGGCCAGGACGGTCTGACAGGAAGGGCACCAGTTAACCGCCGACTTTTTCTTATAAGCCAGGTCTTTTTCATAGAGTTTCACAAACATCCACTGGGTAAATTTATAATAATCAGGCTTGCAAGTGGCCAACTCCCGATCCCAATCGTAGCTGATGCCCAGGGTCTTTAACTGTTGTTTCATTTTTTCAATATTGACATTGGTCCAGATAGAAGGAGGGGTAGCATTTTTAATTGCTGCGTTTTCAGCTGGAAGTCCAAAAGCATCCCAGCCCATAGGGTGCAAAACATTATAGCCACTCATACTTTTGAAACGGGCTACCACATCACCTATGGCATAATTACGTACATGCCCCATATGCAGGTTGCCGGAAGGGTAAGGAAACATTTCCAGATCATAATATTTTGGTTTATGGGGATCTTCAATAACCTTAAAGAACTGGTTTTCTTCCCAGTATTCCTGCCATCTTTTTTCAATAGTATGGTGGTCATACTTAATGTTCATAATTTCCTCCTTGTTAAAATATCAGAAAATAAAAAAACTCATCCCTCCTAAGGGACGAGAGTTGTTTTCCCGCGGTACCACCCTTATTGACAGATACAATAATGGTGGAGCTAGTGGGATTCGAACCCACGACCTCTTGAATGCCATTCAAG
>CAZPSR010000076.1:0-9545 GCA_964589135.1 uncultured Syntrophomonas sp. | reverse complement strand
GGCTTCCCAGTTATTGACTCGATTGACCGCTTGCAAGGCCAGAGGGCAAGTGGATTGAACCCCTACTTCAAAATCGAAAACTCCCGGGGGAACCTTTTCCAGGAAATTCAAGGCAGTTTCGGAAAAAAGATCAAGGCATATTTCAAAATGAAAGGAGGTGTTTCTCTCCTCCCTTATTTGATCCACCAGAAATTCCATGATCTCCAAAGCCCGTTTTTCATGGCTATTGAAAGTTCGATCAACAAATTTAATTTTCATTATTCCCTGCTTAACCAGAAAACTCAAATCCTCTTTAACTCTATTCAGAGGCATATACCTAACCCCTTTTATAGTGGAAGATATACAATAACTACAATTAAAGGGGCATCCCCTTGAACTTTCATAGTATACTAGCCTATGCCGGTAAAAAGACATTTCTCCGGCATAGGGCCTGGGCAGAAGGCCTAGATCCTTAATCAAGGGAGCTTCTTCATTTACAAATACCTTATGCTTAAAACGAAAGCTGATACCCTTGAGATCATGATAAGAACTCCCTTCATGGATATGAATCAAGATTTGTTTAAGGGTTATTTCTCCTTCTCCCCTAACAATGATATCTATGAATGGATGGTCCAACAGGAACTGCCGACTGTCATAAGAAACCTCCGGCCCCCCTAACACCATTATGCAATCGGGATCCAGTTCCCGATAATCAGCACACAATTCTACTATCTGGCGGATATTCCAGATATAAGCTGAAAAACACAATACCCGGGGTCGAATACGATATATTTCTGCCAAAACCGCGGGCAGTCTGTCGTTAATGGTAAACTCCCGGCATTCCAAATCCCAGCGATCATCGCGGCCGGCTTCCTTTAAATAGGCCAAGGCCAGCGAGGAATGAGTATACCTAGCGTTAAGGGTGCTTAATAATACTTTCATAAAATTGAGCCCCTTTATCAGACCAAGAGCTATGGTGCTAGTTTTCACCTTACTCTGGGCGGGCTTACTCCTCTCCCAGTATTTTGATTTCTGGTTTCAACTCTACTCCATGTTTTTCCCAGACCAGCTTTTGTATATGGTAAATTAAATCAATTACGTCTTGGGCTGAAGCCGCTCCTTTATTGATAATAAACCCCGCATGTTTGCTGGATACCTGAGCTCCTCCGATGGAGAAACCCTTGAGCCCTAGTCCTTCAATAATTGGTCCTACATAAAAGCCCGAGGGACGCTTGAAGGTGCTTCCGGCACTGGGATGTTCCAAAGGTTGCCTTTCCCGACGGCGCTGGGCCAGATCCTGCATGGTAGCCAGGATTTGCTCCTCTTCACCTGGTTTAAGATGGAGCCTGGCAGCCAAAACGATATAAGACCCATCTTGAAATATACTCTTGCGGTAGCCGAACTGAATTTGCTCCTTTTCAAACAACTGCTGGTTCCCGGCTTGATCAATGGCGGTAACTTCATAAACCACATCCTGCATTTCTCCCTGGTAGGCCCCGGCATTCATAACCACCGCTCCGCCTAAGCTGCCAGGTATTCCTTCAGCAAACTCCAGGCCGCTCAAGCCGTGTTGGGCTGCCTTAAGAGCAAGTTCGGACAAACTTATCCCGGCTTGAGCATATATCTCTGAACCCATTATGGAATACTGATTCAGAGCATCTCCCAGTTTGATTACCATGCCCCGGATCCCTTTATCCCTTATTAAAACATTGCTTCCTTGTCCCAGTAATAAATAGGGCAGCTGATGCTCCTGACAAAAATCCAGTATTTTACAGACCTCAGTGATTTGGGCCGGCAGAACCAGGACATCGGCCGGGCCACCTATCCTGAAAGTGGTATGTTTTTTCATATCCGCATTAAATTCGATTTGTTCTGGGGCTAAAAAATCATAAAGTTTGGCAAACATCTATAATCTCCTATTATTTGAGAGTTCTGCCTAATTCAGAAATTAAGTTTGTAATTATGAGCCTGGCAAAGAATCCTTTTAGAGTCACCTTACAGGACTACAATGTGCTGCTATCAGCACGGTTAAGGTAGCCTCATCGTTGCCCAGGTTAAGCGGCATAGAAATTTCGGGATTATGCAAAGATCTCATTTATACATAATTATTCACTGGTTGGGACTTTATTCCCTTTCTAAGATCCTGATTCCGGTTTTACTGGCTTCTGGCATTACAATAACGGAGGGGTTATCCCCTTGCCTGTCATATGCCATTTCCAAGGCCTTTTCTATATTGGGAGCATAATGCAGAAACATCTTCTCTACCCAGCTGGGTTCCAAGCTGCTGACAAGTATTATATCGGCCTTATTTAAAGTGCGACAGATAGCGTAAGCCTTATGTCCCCCCAGTTCAAAAGCAGTATGAAAGCGGTTGTTAATATCCTCTGGGGTTGAAGCCTGCCTAATCCAGTCTTGAAAGGTTCTTTCCCCCATTCCTTCCCGGCATTCGGCCAGCAGAATAATAGTGCCCCCATCCTTTACTGCCAAAGAGGCGGAGTCCAAAGCTTTTTGGGCCTGATACATGCTTATATCCTTGGGAAAACCGCCACAGCTAGCGATAACAATATCTGCCTGTTGCTCAATCCCTACAACATTATGTTCTTCACAATATTTTACACAGGCCAACCAGGCCTCATACATATCACCGGTGGCGGCATATAGTATATCATCTGTTCCAGCGGCCACTACGTTAACTATGTAATCCACTCCCACCTTAGTAGCAGCTTCTATCATAATATCGCTTACCGGATTATTGCGATAGTTGCCCAGGCAGGCTCTTTCATCACTCATCATCCGGTGGTTGGCTTCAATTAGTTTTCGCCCTGCTATTCCAGGCAGTATGGACTTTCGCCCTCCGGAATAACCGGCAAAATAGTGAAGATTTACCAAACCGGTAGTAATCAACAAATCTGCCTCAGCTGCGGTCTTATTGATAATCAGTTCCATACCATTGCTCAAATAACCCAATGATACCAGATTATTATCACAATCATGGTTTTCTATGGGGTAGCGCCGGCAAATCTCCTCTGAAAACAGGGATATATTCTCTTCCTGGGTATGAGGCCGGTGTATTCCCAAAGCTACTAAAAGAACAATATCCTGGTCTGATACCCCGGCATTTTCCAGTTCCCTTAACAGGGGGGGAAGCATTAATCCGTAAGGAGTGGGCCGGGTAATATCATTAACCACTATCACCACTCGTCGGCCCTTTTTCTCCCTCACGATATGAGCCAGGGTAGGTGAGCCCCGAGGATGTTTAAAGGCCTCTGCCAATATTTTGCTGCTGCCCTGGGATGGTCCCGGGGGTTGTGCATGGACAATTTGCAAGATATGCTCTTTCGGGAGCTCCAAAAAAAGTTCATGATCCCCGTAAGCCATATTAATAATCATAGCTTCAACTCCTGTGTTGGGAATATATTATAGTTTATTTCTCCTGCTGCTTAAAATCAAGCCTGGCCCTAGAAAGCTAAAATTTCCTGGCTAACTAGTACTATTCTTTATGTTATAATAAGCAGTGGTTTTAACTGCAAACAACAGCCCATAAGGGGGAAAAAACATGAGTATTTCAAACTTAAAACAGGATTTGATTCAGCTCCTAGGTAAGGAAAAGGTTTTAACTGAAGACCTGGACCTCTTGTATTATTCCTATGATAGTTCATTTCTCACCAAACTGAAACCAGCTCGGCCTGATGCAGTAGTATTTCCCAAATGCACCGAGGATGTGCAAAAGGTGGTTAGCTATGCTTATCAGAACCGGATAAATATAATTCCTCGGGGTGCTGGAACTGGTGAAACCGGAGGATGTATAGCCTTACAGGGCGGAATAGTTCTAGATCTATCCACTTGGAAAGAGATTATAGAAATAGATGCTAATAATATGCAGGTAATCGTCAGCCCGGGAGTTATTCATGCTGATTTAAACGATGAATTGGCTAAATTCAACTTGTTCTTTCCTCCCGATCCCGGCAGCAGCAAGATGTGCACTGTAGGGGGAATGGTAGCCAACAATGCCTCTGGGCTGCGGGCTGTCAAATATTGGGCTACTGAACCCTATGTATTGGGATTAGAAGTGGTTATGCCCAACGGAGATCTTATAATTACCGGCGGGGTAAAGGCCCGTTGCATAAAAAATGTATCAGGAATCAACCTGACCAAGCTGTTGGTAGGCTCAGAAGGTATTCTAGGCGTGGTAAGCAAAATCAGGCTGAGGTGTTTCCCCAAACCTAGAGCCCGGGGAATTGCTATGGCCGTTTTTGATCGTCTGGACGATGCCCCGGCTACGGTGATGGAGGTCTACCAGGCCGGGATTCTGCCTTCAGGAATTGAGATACTGGATAGTTCAGCCATTATGGCGGTAAATGATTTTAAGCCTGAAATAAAACTGCCTGATGCAGAAGCGATTTTACTTTTTGAGGTAGATGGCAATCCCCCCAGCGTAGAATATGAAGGCCAGGTGATCCAGGAAGTGGCAGGTCAAAGGGCCAGAAAGGTTGAATGGGCTACCGACCCCCAACGCATGGCTGAGCTATGGGAAGGCCGGAGTATTACCGCTGCTGCTTCAGCCCGAGTTCGTTCTGACGGCAGCCGAATTTTTGCTGGAGAAGACATTAGTGTGCCTATTTCCCGAGTGGCTGACACCTTGCGGGCCTTACGGGAACTGGCCGACCAACACGGCATCCAAATAGTCAACTATGGACATATAGGGGATGGTAATGTGCATACAGCTCCGGTAATTAATCCAGAGATACCTGAAGAAGTAGACCGGGTTATGAAATTTGTGGATGCAGTCCATTTGCTGGCTATTGAGATGAATGGATCAACCACCGGTGAACATGGGGTGGGAGCAGTTAGAAAGATTTATGCCGAATTGGAACATGGCCCGGCGGTTGAATACATGCGTAAAATTAAACAGGCTTTTGATCCAGCTGGAATAATGAATCCCGGCAAGGTCTTTTAGGTTAGTGAGGTAGGCTATGGAGTTCAAAAATTTACCCACGGTAAAAGAACAATTGATGAAGTGTGTCCGTTGTGGCAAGTGTCGCAGCGTATGTCCGGTTTTTGCCGAAGTGGGGATTGAGACTACGGCACCCCGGGGTCATGTTTTTATGGTGCAAATGCTCAGGGATGGTCAGGTGCCGGCTAGCCCAGAAGTATATGATAGATTAAGTCAATGCCTGTTATGTGAGACCTGTTCCGTAAATTGCCCGTCAGGCATTGATGTACATGAGTTAAATGCGGCTGCGCGCTCCTATATATACGAACAAAATCCTAATGTCGGTAAGGAATTATTATTTGAGACCCTTTGGACTAAACCTTCTCTCCTTCGCTCTTCAGCCCGGCTGGTGAGTGCTGCTCAAAAGATGGGATTGCAGAGTTTAGCCCGTAAAACCGGGTTAACCAGAATTTTGCCCGGAGACCTTAAGGAAGCAGAACAGATGATGGATAATATACCTGCCCGGCCCGCCCGTAGCCGTGTGCCGGAAGTAAACCCGGCCCGGGGGGAGAAAAAATATACTGTGGGCTATTTTCTGGGCTGTGGTACCGATCTGTTCAATCCCGCAGTGGCCGAAGCAAGCGTTGATGTATTAACTCGCAACGGCTGTGAGGTGATTATTCCCCGGGATATGAAATGCTGCGGCTTACCCCATATAGCCAACGGCAAAATGGAGACCGCACAGAAGTTGGGAGTACACAATATAAAACTGTTTAATTCATACGACTTTGATTATATAGTAAGCGACTGTGCTTCCTGTTCTTCGGCCTTATCCCGAAAAAACATGGAATTCCTGTTTAAAGGACTTAAGATAGAGGATGAAGCGATGGCTTTAGCGGATAAGGTTATGGATCTGACCGTATTCCTGGTCGAGGTTTTAGATGTCAGACTGCCTGAGAATAAGCAGGCCCCTAAAGTAAGGGTTACCTATCATGATCCCTGTCACTTAGCCAATGCCCAGTTAATTAAGGTGCAGCCCCGAGAGTTGCTGCAGAGAATACCCGGGGTGGAGTTAGTTGAAATGAAAGGAGCCAATACCTGCTGTGGCGGTTCAGGTACCTATAGTACCACTCATTATGAAATGTCCATGAAAATCCTGGACCAAAAGATGGATAATGCCATGGCTACCGCCGCTGATGTCCTGGCTACCTGCTGTCCCAGCTGCATGATGCAGCTGAAATACGGCTGTCGAAAGCACAACTGGCAGGTGCAGGTACTTCATCCCGTAGAGTTACTCAGTAATTATTATCAAAGCAAATAACTCGGGGCCTGACCCCGAGTTATTTCATGATTCTGAGTACAATTGGCCGGAGTACAGCTTTTAGCATTTCCTGGCTTTTTTTGCTTTTTCCTATCCAATATAGGAGAAAGATGAGGAAAGCCCATTTTGTTAATTCTATGGCCCAGATGGCCAATGATTGTAAGGGAAAAACCTGAGCTTCAACTGAGTTGGCAGCCACCAGTTTAATAACTGCGATCTCCTGGTTTTGCAGGCATATGGTAGCCAAACCCAGCATATCGCCTTTATTTACCGGGGCGTTTACCTCGGCTACTGGAAGGAAGCTACAGCTTAATTGGGCTTCTTCGGATTCCAAAGCCGCTATATATAATTCTTGTTCCAGTTTTACTGCTACCTGATCCTCTATTCCTCCCTGTACTTGCACCAGAAGGTTTTCGTTAGCACTTTGTATTTCCATCAAATGGTAATTAGAGAATCCAAAATCAAGCATACTCGCTAAATCATCATAAACAGTGGGAGAATTAAGACTGATCGCTATCAAAATCATATCATCCTTTTGGGCTGCTCCTACTACGCAATTGCCCGCTTGCCGCGTATACCCAGTCTTTATTCCCAGGGCTCCGTCATAACGGTACAATAGGCGGTTCTGATTCCATATACTGCGATCCTCTTCTTTAGGCGGACCTGGTATCACAATGTTTTGGGTCTTTACTATTTCCCTGAAAACCGGATTCTGCATAGCTGCCCGGCTCAAGCATGCCAGATCGTAAGCAGTAGTGTAATGGTCATCAGCATGTAAACCATGAGGATTGCTGAAGTGGGTATGGAGCAAGCCTAGTTCTACTGCCCGTTGGTTCATAAGGTCCACAAAATCCTCCATCTGATCGGAAATACTCTCAGCCAGAGCTACTGAGGCATCATTGGCCGATGGCAACATACAGGCATATAGCAGTTGGCGACGAGTCATTTTTTCCCCTTCTTGCAAATAGATGCCGCTCTCACGTGTACTGGCAGCATTAGCGCTGATTTTCACCACTTCATCCAGATTTCCATTTTCTATAACCAACAAAGCAGTCATAATCTTGGTTACACTGGCAGGAGGCATAATCTCTTCCGCATTTTTGGCATATAGGATCCGGCCGGAGTGAAAATCCATTAAAATTACGGCTGCCCCTTGGACTTGCGGTTCCTGGGCAGATCCTAAAGCCTGGTTATAATTAAACAGAAAAAACATGATACTAAATATAAATATCAGCAATAAATAAGTCCGGCATTTTACCACTGTCATCTATTCAACCCCTATTAGCAAAAAACTATGTTCATTTTATTATTTTAGGATAACTTGAAATGCAAGCCCTAACCTAAATAATTGTACATTAATGGTATTAAATGGGCAATAGCGCCGATTAAGTTGCTGGGTAATAATTAAATTTAAGCCGGCTGTTCAGCTGCTTAAAATTAAATTATTTAGCTAATTAACCCCCTCTTGGTCTTATGATTCTGGTCTTACCCTCACCGATCTAATTGGGTGAAAAGCTCTGACGGCCCAATCCTTATTAGATGATAATTGCAAAATTTGCATTGCAGCCTTTGTTCGTAGCCTGGTTTCATTTGATCTTATCTGCGGCCTTAACCGGCAGAACGGCTAAGGGATGAATCCAACTTTTCACAAATGCCTTAGTAGGCAAGTATAAAAGTTGAGTATGTAATAAGTAGCCTGTTATAATGATTTGTAAATGTAGGCAAATAGGTGATAGGAGATTAGTTATATGCAAAGTCGCCGTACCAAGCTGGTGTTCAGGCAATTGAGAAATGCCAGTTTGAACTACCAGTTGATAGAAAACCAAGATCGTATAGCAGTTGGCATCTCTGGAGGTAAAGATAGTCTGGTTATGCTGTATCTCTTGCAACTGCTAAAAAAATATACCCCCCTGGACTTCACCCTGCACCCCATCCTCTTGGATCTGGGGTGGAGTATTGATACTGCTCCCATCAGGGAATACTGCCAGGCTCAAGGAATCCAACTGCATGTTGAGCGAACCAACATCGGACAGGTGGTGTTCGATTATCGCCAGGAGAAAAATCCCTGCGCCTTATGCTCCCATTTGCGTCGGGGAGCCCTAAATCGAACCGCCAAAAGCTTGGGCTGTAACAAGCTGGCCCTGGGACACCATGCTGATGATGTGGTTAACACCCTTTTTATATCTCTATTATTTGAAGGGCATTACAACGTGTTCAAACCCAGTACCTATCTGGATCGTATAGATTTAACCGTGATTAGACCCATGATATATATAAGTGAACGTGATATTTCCCTCATCGCTGAATCTATCAAGATCCCAGTCATCGAGAAATACTGCCCCGCTGATGGATATACCAAAAGAGATCAGATTGCTTCTTTATTGGATGAAATCGAGCACAAGTTCCCAGGAGCCCGGCGCAAACTTTTAGGGGCTATAGAAAACGTCAACCTGGATTGTTTCTGGTCAAAAGAGTCTAAACCCTGATTATTAGGCGAACATGTGTTTTTATTGGCTTAATTATGGTATAATTTACCCAAATTATAGTGGAGGTTCAAAATTATGCCCCATAGAACCACTCTTAGTGAACGACAACAACAGATATTAAACTATATTAAAGAGAAAATACGCTTATCAGGATATCCTCCGTCAGTCCGGGAGATCGGGCAGGCGGTCGGTCTTCGCTCTAGTTCCACGGTCCACAATCACCTGCTCCAACTAGAGGAAAAAGGTTATTTAAGGAAAGATCCTAGCAAGCCCCGGGCCATTATTCCAGTCGATAGTGAAGGTGAATTGGCAATGAGCGAAACGGTTTTTCTGCCTTTAGTGGGTAGTGTCGCAGCAGGCTCACCCATATTAGCCGAACAAAACATTGAGGAATACCTGCCGGTTCCGCAAGAATTGGTTGGTTCGGGAGATCACTTCATACTCCGGGTTAAAGGCGATAGTATGATTGATGCGGGTATATTTGATGGGGATTATTTAATAGTCAGGCAGCAAAACCAAGCCAATAACGGAGAAATCGTGGTAGCCATAATAGAGGATGAGGCCACGGTCAAACGCTTTTACCAAAGAAATGCAGGTATAGAGCTGAGACCGGAGAACCCGGCTCTGAGTCCTATCTTTGTTAACGAGGCCCGGATTGCCGGTAAAGCAGCCGGACTATTTAGAAGGTTTTAAGTTAACTTAGGGGCCTAACCCCTAAGTTAACTTATTTCTGATTAAAATTTTTCCAGGTATTCGCTGATCTCCCAGTCATAAACCCGGGCACTATAGTTTTCCCATTCCTTGATTTTGGCCCGGCTGAACAAAG
>CAZPSR010000075.1:0-9546 GCA_964589135.1 uncultured Syntrophomonas sp. | reverse complement strand
GAGCAAAAACCAACAAACAAATATCATTCTTGGTATGAAAATCCTTGAAGAGTTGACAGTAAGGGAACAGGAAGTACTTCAACACATTTTATCCGGTGAATCCAATCGTGAAATAGCACAGGCTTTGTTTATCAGTGAAAATACGGTTAAAACCCATGTAAGAAATATTTTTTCCAAATATGAAGTGGGCAGCCGTGCAGAGCTTATTAGCACCCTATTGAATAATCAAATCTTTTCTTCGTAAGCTTAAAGCCATCTAGATACCGGTAAATCTGGCCTCTCACCCGAAAGTATGAGAGGCCTTTTTTGCGATTTCATACTTTAAGTTGATGATAAATTTCCTACCATGTCATAAATTGAGAGACAAGGGGGAGGGATATCAGTGGAATCAATCCGAAAATGGCAGAAAATTTATGTCTTACTATTAATAATCGCAGTGTTTTTAACCGGGTGGTTTCTTATAAAATTTATGCTTGAAATGGCTATCGTTTTTGGGTTTGTAAGTATAACATTACTCATACTCCTCATAAAACAAAATTACTTATTAAAAGAAGCAGAACTAATCTGGGATAATTCTATCTTGGTGGTGTCGTCTGCGCTTATTACCACAGAAAACGGCAAAGAAAGGAGTGTTGCAGAACAAACGGTGGTATCTGTCTTTGGCATTCTGATGGGCAATAGAATTTACAAATGGGGTAGTGATGGCGTGCATGGTGTAAGGCTTTCTTCAGTTATAATTGAGAAGGCCCATATTCGGCTGACTTTTGGCGATAGCAGTAAGACCATGTGGGTGCGTTTGCTCCATGGCATGGTGGATGAACAGGAAGTATTTAGAGTAAAAGAAAGATTATGGCGGGAAACCGGGATAGCAGCAAAGATTAGTGGTTGGTAATGGCATGAATATTCAGTTTAAGGGGAGGAAAAAAAAGTGAGAAAAAAGAGGCTTTTGAGTGTAATGCTGTGTTTGGTTTTTGTTATGACAATGTTTCCTTTTAGTGTAGCGGCTGAAAGTGGCGCTTTTGTGGCAGAAGATAATGAACAGAATATCTCGGTATCTGAAGCTGGATACGCAGAACAGGGCAATGACATTGATAATGGAATTTATAATAGTATTTCTTTGGATGATATGCACATTGAAGATGAACCCGATACGCCAGCTCTAATCCCAGTCGGTGCAAATATGATGCAAATGATGGCCATAGAGAATAATGGTGATGATGATGAGCCGATAGACAATCCAATAAAGGGCTGGTCAGACTCAAAAACATCATATAAATTTCCGGAGGCAACAGGGGTATTTCATGTCCGTATTCCCAAGAAAAGTGAAGAGGAAGAAGACAGATATGAATATTGCGATGTAAGTTTTATGCCAAGTATAAAAGAAGGAGAAACGCCCTTTTATATAGCTAATGGTCTACATGGAGAAGCAGTGTTTACCATAAGAGATTTTGATGTTGATGTGAGAGCAGCTATTAACGAAGAAGATATCGTTATTGAAAAGCCTGAACTTGTTGAAGCAGGTAAACCGTGCGTTACCTTTTCCGAAGAATATTACAACGACACGGGGATTACATTATCTTATACTATTATTTTTGAGGTGGATTTCTATTCTTTGAAAGTTCCTGGTGAACTGCTGGGAACAGTTAGTTCCGAAGTAGAAGTACATGATTCACCTTTTCTCGGCGTTGAAATTGATTGTGAGGGGGAAGTTAGCACCCACTATGATGAATATTGGGCAGCATACCTTGAGGAAGATATCTGGAATTCCACGGTAGAAGTAAATATAAACCGCAAAACTGCTGAAGATATTTATGATGAGCCGATGGCAGGAGTTCCTACAAAGATCTTTTATTATTGGGGGGACTCTAGTAAGCCTTATTGTGTTTTTAAGCCCACAGACGAATGGGTACCAACCGATGTGGACGGAAAGTCCACATTTATAATAGGCAGCGGTGGCGAGAATATTATTGGGCGTAATATACTTCTTCCTGCACCAGCCCTATATGGAAAGCTTGTTAAAGATGCAGGAGCGAATGATGATTTGTGGCAGTATTATACCTATCCAGAATTAAAGGATTTTGAAGGTATTCTTAAGGTTAAGGTTGTCAATACGGCAGGAGAACCCTTAAATGACAGGACAGTGCAATTTTCGGGTGGGGTAAAATTGGGATACGGGGTTTCAGCCGGGGGGAAAACTGATGAGGAGGGGATAGTCGAAATCAGATATCCGGCATCAACTACATCAGAAAAAGTAGAGGAACTTACTATGACTGAGTTGCCAACATTTGAGCTTAAATGGAATGTAACTCAGGTAATAGATAAGCCAGAACGTATAGTTAAAGGTCATAAGGCACCCCTCTACCTTTCCCCGGAAATTAAAGTTTCCGAAGGATACTTAAAAAACCCATATACGCAAGTAAAAGAGGTTAAACTTCAAGTATATGATGTGAATAACCCTGAAAAATCGCTAATAGAAACTTCACCCAAGGCCTTTCAAGAAAAATATGATACCCAACGGGATATAATTGTCCTAGGCGCCCATCGTGCCTATATTGAGATTAACCCCCAGGATTGGGCAGATAAGCGTTTAGGTATCAGAGCTGTGGTTCCTAATAATGATAAAGGAGCTCGGGATAAATTTCAGGTTAGAGGCTATGTAGAAGATCCGGCTTCTGGGCATGAACTCTATGTACCTAAAAAGGAATTTACCTTTGCCTTTGTTCCCCTTCGAGTGGGTGCATGGGAAAATAACGCTTCGATATCTTATGGTAGTCTAAGTGCACAAAAGGAGTATATAAGGAAGATATTCCCGGCCCCCATAAAATTTGTGGAAAAAAGTCCTATGTTTATAGCCAAACCCCGATTTTCTACCCATAACATGTATTTAAGCAGGATATTTCGGGAGTTAGACAGAACGCAAAAGCTTTTTTCTAACAAACAAGATCTTCTTATAGGTATGACACCACCCGGCTTTTTAGGAGCGGCTGGATTGCAACAATCAGGTATGTTGGGCATGAACTGGAGTTTTTTGGGGGCAGCACATGGTGCGGTTTTGATTGACCCCAGCCAGGTATTGGCGCACACTACTATACATGAGTTTATCCACACTTTAGGTTTGTCCGATGTTTACTCAGAAGATGGTGTTCAACTTCTTTCTGCCAATGGTTATGATGGTACTCCCATTAATAATGTTGCGGGAAAAAGTCCGGCAAATGAACCAATCATGTATGATCATGCAGTTGCTCCCTGGCCAACCGAGGCTGAATACAATGCCCTATTAGATTATGCAACAAAACCTGCCTCAGGAAAAAGAAGCCTGTTGGGTATGAGTTCATTTTCGGAAAATTCAAAATCCGAAGTTCTATTATTGTCGGGATGTATTGAGGATGTAAGAACAAAGCAAAGAAAAGTTTATTTTGACCCCATTGTAAAACATACCAATTATGCCGATGTAAGCAACGATTATGGTAGTAATGGTTATGTGATTCAAACCCTTGCATCGGATGACAGCATTTTATCACAATACTTCTTCTCAGATTATGAATTTGACGGCAAATATTATGCTGCATTTATAGCCAATTTGCCTGCTGCTAATGTGCAAGCTATTGAAATTGGGAAGCAAATAGGTGGTAGCATAACTGAAGTATTGCAAAGATATGAGTATTCTGAAAATGCACCGGTGGTCAGCTTTACCGGACCTATTGCTGATTCCCTTTCCGGAGATTTTATGATTACCTGGAATGCCAGTGATGTCGATGGGGATGCTTTACTATCGGAAGTACAAGTTAGTTCTGATGGTGGAGACACCTGGGATATCCTTGCTGCGGATATTCCTGATAAAGTAGACGGCAAGTATTCTCATACAGTAAATGCTAAAATCTTCCCTCAAGGCACAAACTATAAATTTAAAGTAGTTGTAACTGATGGAATGCATTCTACTGAAGCCCTTTCAAATAATTATACTATTGAGGGTTATGAGCTAAAGCCGATCCTTGATCTTTCTGCCACTGAAGCAGCTATAAAGGTAAAACCGGGGACAACAGAAGCAGTCGCCTATTTTGAAATGGGCAATAGTGGCAAAGAGGAGCTAAATGTGGAGTTTTCACCGGTTGATGAAACATCAACATTTATTTCACCTTTATTTATAAGGGGATATACTATCTATCCGGGCCAAAACCAAGTGATAGCTATACCGTTGATTCTTCCGGGCGATGCGGAAAGCATTTTAGAGGACACAATCGGTTTACAGACAAATGAACCGGGCAATCCAACAACTAATCTTACAATTAAAGTTGAATATACAGAAGATGCTTTAAATCCTGAATTAGCTTCTTTCTCAACAACCCCGTCCGATTTTTCGGAAAGTGAGTATGGTTCAGATATAAAAGTTTCTTTTGAAGCATATGCAGCAGCGGGGCAAAGTAATTTGGAAGCGACAATTATTATAGAAGATGAAACCGATAATGAGATTTTGAACGAACAGATGAGTGAGAATCCTCACAAGCCCGGTGCCCACACCTACTATTGGGAGCCTGTGGAGCTTTCTATGGGTGCTTACAGTGTTTACTTCGGATTAAAGGACACAGAATCGGGCAATGAAAGGGATAGAACGGGAGATGATTTTACCTTTAAAATAACATCACCCAATGCACCACCTGAATTTGTAGAACCGCAGACTTATGAAAACAATTTGGGAGTTGTTAAAAGAGGGGAAACGATCACTATACCTTACGAAGTAAGTGACCCCGATGGTGATACATTAGATATAAAAGTATATAGTAATTTATTAGAGCACGGATTGAGGTTAATCAAGGATACTGGGAATTCTGGCCGGATTGAATGGCCCGCTAATGTCAGCGGTGCACATTCCATCTATTTAACTGCCACGGATCTATCACGAAATAGTGCTGAAGTGATGTTTAGCATTATCGAGATTGAAGACCTAAATATATTTACTATATCTCTGGAGGCTCTTTCAGCCGAAAGAGGGCAGGTTTATGGCAGCGGTCTTTACCATTCCGGACAAAATGTACGAGTGGAAGCTGTGCCCGAGGAATCGTATAAATTCAGTGGCTGGAAAGAGAATGATGCAGTGGTCAGCACTGACCCGGTATATATATTTAAGGCTACAAAAGACAGGAATCTGGTGGCAGATTTTGGGAAAGTTGCGGTTTTTGACTACTACATTAAGAACAACGAAGTTATTATTACAGGTTTTGCAGATGAGGCTTTAGAGGATGTTGTAATACCAAATGAGATTGAAGGCTATCCAGTCACAGGTATTGGGGATACGGCTTTTTATTCCAAGGGAATCAATAGTGTAGATCTTCCTGAAACACTAATTAATATAGGCACATCTGCATTTGGTTTAAATGAATTAGCCGAGCTAACTATTCCAAACGGTGTTACTACAATAGATGTACATGCGTTTTCCAATAATGAATTAACTAAGGTGACTTTTCCGTATAGCGTTACTAAAATAGGAGATTATGCCTTTTCTAATAACTCTGACCTGGATGAGGTGGTAATTCCTAGTGAACAAACAATCGTAGGGGAAGGAACCTTTTATGAGTGTTCACCTTCTTTGACGATTTATGGTGTTCCCAGCTCAAGTGCAAATACCTATGCTACTGTCAATAGTATTACTTTCAAAGATATAAATGAATATGGCGGTGATATACCGGCGGTCAAATATGCAATAACTCTAGCAGATGTGGTAGGCGGTACAGCCATAGTGACAACGGACCCGGCTATTTTGGCCGAAGAAGGGGCAGCTGTAACAGTAAATATTGGCAGTGTTCAAAGCGGAAAGCAATTTAAGGCCATTACCGTCATTGATGCCGATAGCCATAATGTGGCAATAACAGAGGTAACAGCGGGAGGGAAATATTCCTTTATTATGCCGGCCAAGTCTGTAACGGTAAATGTTAAATTGCAGGATGCGTCCGTTGTAGTACCTGAAACTTATGCAGTTACTTTGAACGGCGCGGGCTCAGGTGCTACCGGCGCAGGCGATTATGCCGAAACTGATATCGTCACCATTAATGCCGGTAACCGTGCGGGTTATACTTTTAACGGCTGGACTTCAACAGATGTGACTTTTGCTAATGCCAATGCACAAAGCACAACCTTCACCATGCCAGCCAGGAATGTAACCGTAACAGCAAATTGGAAGATCGCTAGTAGTGGCAGTAGCGGCAGCGCTTCACACGCACCAACCCAATACTCTGTAATAAGCAATAGCGAATCCGCTCAAAAAGCCAATGGTAAAATAAAACTTAGTAGTCAGCAGGCTAAGGCCGGTGACACTGTCTTGATTACAATTGAGCCTGACCCGGGTTATGAAAACAATATACCTACTGTCCTTGACTCGAACGAAAATCCGCTTACGGTTACCCAAAACAGTGACGGCACTTACAGTTTTCAGATGCCTGCAGGCGGGGTCGGCATAGACATAGAGTACACAAAAATAGATTATTTTGATGATGTGGATCAAAATGATTGGTATGATGAAGCCGCATGGTTTTGTGCGACACACGGTTTAATGGAAGGCACTGACGAGAGACGATTTGACGGTAATGTAGATACCACTCGGGCCATGCTCGTAGCCGTACTCTATCGGCTTTCCCAAAGTGATGATATGTCAGAGGATATTTTCGCAGATGTGGAGAAGGGTAAATGGTATACAGAAGCCATAAGCTGGGCTGCGAAAAATAACATTGTATCCGGTTATGGAAATGGAAATTTCGGGCCTGAAGATATATTGACCCGGGAGCAAATGGTGGCGATTTTACACCAATACTCCAAGTTCATGGGATATGATATAAGCAAAAAAGACGAATTGGGTGCATATAAAGACGCAAATGATATTTCCGCTTGGGCCATAGCCGAAATGCAATGGGCCGTAGGTAATGGCCTAATAAAAGGCCTTGCTAGCAATCTAGTCTCTCCACAAACCGGTGCCAGCAGGGCCCAATTTTCAGTTATCATGCAGAGGTATTACACTGACTTTATAGAAAGGCGTATTGACTAATTTTTTGGTTTGTAAGGGGTTTATAAGCTCTGTATAAAAATAACTCGGGGTCTGACCCCGAGTTATTTGATAATATGACATCAACGTCTTCATCAGCTAAATGTCCTTAAATATGTGAAGCACTGTCACCTACTCTATCGAAATTTAAACCAGAATATTACACCATCTCGGCTATTTTTAACGCCATAGGGGAATTTATGCAAGTCCAGAATTGTGCCAGCAATTGAAAGGCCAAGGCCGGTTCCTTTTGTATTGCTGCGTGATACATCGGCTTTTTTATAAGGCTTCCATATCTCCTTTATCTTTTCTTCTGGAATATGGCTGCCACTATTATACAATTCAAATACATCACCGGATATTCTTATACTAATTGTACCAGCATCAGGAGTATTATCGAGTGCATTTACAAAGAAGTTGTCAATAACTCTTTCAATTAAGTCAGTATCAGCACTGATAATTGCATTCCCTTCAAGATGGGTGATTATAGACCTTTCATGGCAAATTTGCCGGTAACGACTAATTATATTTTCACCCATTGCACCCAGAGATATATCCTCAGGTTTTGTTTGTAATGAATCCGACTCTAATCTGCTCATCTCCAGCATGCCGTGGATGATCTTATCCATCCGGTCAACATTAGCCTGGATATGGCCGGCATAATGCTCCCGTTTCTCCATATGGACATTTTCCTGTAAGTTTTGGGCATACCCGGAAATAATGCTCAAAGGAGTTTTTAAATCATGGGCCAGGGCATTAGTCATCTCCTGGCGCTTTTTTCCCAATTCCTCTCTCTCCCGATATGTTTTATAAGTTTGCCGGGAAAGGATGAAAGCCACCGCCAGGAATATGACCAGACAGGAAATCCAGACAAAGATCAGTGCGGTGGAACATCGCTCCCACATATTGATATCACGGGCCATCACCGTCCAAAAGTCACTCTTTTGGGTCTGGCCATCGATGACGTGAATTGTGTTCTGATAAGGCCTGGGCAGGTAATAACGATAAGTGGTCAAAGCAATTCTTTGGCTGGGATGGGTCAACTGTGGTATGATTTCAGTTTTCTTTAACTTTTCCGCATCTGTCACCAATTGCCGGAGCTCAGCCTGCTTTTTGCTGTTGCGGTCACTGTTGACTGGCGGGCTGATGGCACCATGCTCAAAATAGGGTAAATTCCGAGTGTTTTCATAGCCGGAAGTATAGACAATATCATCGGTGTGCACCCCGCCGCCCGAACTTACATGGCCCTGTTCATCAAAGGTGTCAGCATACATGGGATTGACCGTTATTCTATCTGGGATAAACATTTCCTGATCTAGCCAAAGGCCTTTCAGATCAACTGAATATTTCCAAAGGTCGCCGGCCTTTTCCGGCTTGAGCTCGGCAGTCAGATAATGTTCCAGCTCGCTTATTTCAGTTTCACTAAACCATTCCCGGGGATTTAGATAACCATATTCCTCATAAGTTTGGTTTCCTTCATTTCCTGAAGATCTGCATATCCAGTAATCATTGGTATTAAAAAGCAGCTGGTAATCACCGGTGAAAACAGCCAATTCTGTCCCGTCCATGGTAAAGTAAGCGGTATTTTTAATTAATTTCTTTATTATGGAGAATAGATCCGTGATCTGCTTATTACCGTCAATATAGTCCGTTAGGGCATCTGAGATTTGATTGCTGACATGAGTAGCATAGGTTTGCAATTCCATTCCTGCTAACTTCTCTTCCTCCGATATGACGAAAATGCTGAAGCCCGTCATTAGCAAGAGGTAGATAGCCAAAAATGCACTAAAGATACGAGTATAAATGATGCGTTTGGTGATGCTCTTTTGCATTTATCTTTCCTCCAGTTTATAACCCATTTTAAACACGGTTTTAATTTGCAGGGCACTATCTCCCAGGGCCTTACGCAGCTTTTTCACGTGGTTATCCACCACCCGGTCATTGCCATCGAAATCATAGCCCCACAGCCGTATGAGAAGACTCTCCCGGCTGATGGCTTTCCCCTGATTTTCCATCAGAATCTTTAAAAGGCCAAACTCCAGGGGAGCCAGGTTCACCTCGGCATCATTGGCAAAAACGGTACAGCGATAGGGATCCAATTTTATGGGGCCCACGGTCATCACTTCATCTCTTACCATACCTTTGGCACGTTTAAGTAAAGCCATCACTTTGGCATAAAGCTCTGCCAGTGAGAAGGGTTTGGTGATATAGTCGTCACATCCGAGATGATACCCATACAAGCGGTCATTTTCCTGATGCCGGGCGGTAATAAAAATAATGGGAACATCGCTGTTTTTCCGCAGCTCCCGGCAAATAGCAAACCCATCAACCTCCGGCAGCATAACATCCAAAAGCACCAGATCGTATTCTTCTTCCAGACATTTATCCAGCCCTTCATCCCCGGTCTCGGCAGTGTCTAAATCAATAGTCCCGTCACTTTTCTCCATAAAGTAATCGCTTATGATCTCTCTTATTTCCGCATTATCTTCAACCAAAAGCAGTTTGAAAACCATTTC
>CAZPSR010000074.1:0-9826 GCA_964589135.1 uncultured Syntrophomonas sp. | reverse complement strand
TATAAACATGGAACTAAAGGGATCCAGAACTGAACAAAACCTATGGGCAGCTTTTGCTGGAGAGTCCCAGGCGCGCAACAAATATGACTATTACGCCAGTCAGGCTAAAAAAGAAGGCCTGGAGCAAATATCCGGATTTTTTGCAGAAACTGCTCTAAATGAAAAGGAACATGCCAAGTTGTTCTTTAAGTATCTCATGGGTGGATCAATTCCAGTCACCAAGGCGAATCTGTTGGACGCCGCTGAAGGAGAATTGGATGAACATAGCAATATGTATCCTGAATTTGAGAGAATTGCCCGAGAAGAAGGGTTTGATGAAATAGCTGATTTTTTTCATGAAATAGCAGAAGTTGAGGAAGAGCACGAAAAAAGATTCCGCAAACTGCTCAGCAATCTGGAAGCAGGCACCTTGTTCAAGAAATCCACCTCCATTAAGTGGCGTTGTCGCAACTGCGGTTATGTACATGAGGGACATGAGGCTCCGGAATTATGCCCGGCTTGCGCTCACCCCCAGGCTTATTACGAAGTACTGGCAGAAAACTATTAATTCCCACTCAGGTCCCGATATAAGGGACCTGTTTTATTTTCTGAACCAGGATGAATAAGGAATCCCTGATGTTTTGGCAGCGCTCACACACGTAAAAAACTGCCCCATCTTTAAAAGCCCCGTGATTGCGGGGCTTTTAAAGATAAGGATTTATCCGGTTCTATTGAGTGATTCGATCTAGGTATTCCTTTAGTGCTACATCAGTCAGGTAAGCTTTATTGAGATACTGTTTTTGGTCCTTGTCTGCTTCCAGCAAGGCCTTTTCCAAAAATCTTTCCAACTTCTGCAAGGTTTCCAGGTCGATAATGGTGTTAAAGATCATTTTCATAGGGGCCATCCTCCTCTCTTTAATTATTTAATATATATGGTGACAAAGAGAGTCTAATAGCTCATTTATTAAAATTGTAAGGACTGCCTCTAGTGGAACCTCCTCCCTGCCACCACAGCGGTTGGCGTTAAGTAAACAGCGATTGCAAGTCTACCCCTAATATCAACATTAATATAAACTTTGCTATCTTTGGTACTATCAGCCCCCTGAGGGACTTTCATTAGGCAGTGCCCCAACCGGGGATAGAACAAAAAAAGCAGGACTAATCAGTAATCAGTACTATCAGTCCTGCCCTTTACAAGCTTGTAAAGTCTTGCTTTTCCCTTGCTTAATTTTTTACCTTTTGCTCCCCAACCGACCCTTTATTGAGTTGTCAATCCTTCGGCCTCCTCTATGCGCATAATACAGCCGGATATCTTATCATCTTCCCATACCGGCCTAATCTTTATCTTGGCTTCTTGGCGGCCCCCTTCTTTATCAATCAATAAGACCTCATATATTTGGGAACCATTGGTTTGTAAGGTTTCCAATAAATGGCCGCCAATTAATCGCTGACTGCGATCATCAATAATCTCGGCAATATAGTGGCCTGGCAGATCTTCTACTCCATATTTAATCAAGTTAGCAAACTTGCGATTAACCATCCTGATCCTTCCCTGCAAATTACAGGATAGAATTAAGCCTTCCAAGTTATCAATCAAAGTAAACAGGCATTTGCGGTCCCTTCTCACCTTCTCTTCAGCCTCTCGTAAAGCCTGCCTGCTCTTATAGCGTTCAGTAACATCCCGCAAGGATTCAATAGCCCCAATCAATTTGCCCTTTTTGTCATACCAGGGCATGGCCTGCCCCCATAAGTAGTGGCCTTCACCTCTTAAATACGGAGTGTCAAATTCGCTGATAACTGTATATTTATCTACCTCCACAATGGAATAATACTGCTGAACCTCCTCTGGTCTTAGGACCAAGTCCACCATAATGGGCCTTCTCTTGTTATAAAAGGCCAGTGCATACTCGTAATTTCCCTTGCCCAACATTTCTTCAGCCTTAATTTCGGTTAACTCTTCCATGGCCTTATTCCAAACCACTACTCGGCCCTCCAGATCTACCGCCAGAGTGGCGTCAGGCAGGTAGTCAACAAAATTGGCCAATTTTTCAGCATCTTCTATAGATTCTAATTCCCTCATTTTGCGCTGAGTTATATCACGGGCTATGCCCAAGACAGATGCTGCTTTGCCCCCTTTAAAGATGGGGGTGATATTTACATCTAGATACACCCGAGTATCAAACTTGCTCACTACTTCCAATTCATAATTACTGCTTTGATCCTGAAACATTCGTTGATACTGGAAACCTCTCAAGAGCTTAAGGCTCTCGTCACTGGCCAACTGCTGAATATTCATTTTCACTAGTTCTTCTTCCCAGTATCCGGTTATTCTCTCGGCAGCTTGATTAACCGAGATAAAGTTTCCGGCCAGATCGTGAATAAATATCATATCCGCTGGATTCTCAAAAAGAGCCTCATAGCGTTCATACAATTCCCGCAGTTCTTTCTCAGTGTACTTGCGGCGGGTAATATCCTGAATAACCGCCACCACTCTTATATCCTCTCCAAAGGGCATACGTTTGGATTTTAGTTCAATCCAGAATGTGCGCCCGGATTTGTCTCTAACCTTCCATTCCATACGCTTAACTTTCAATTCAGCGGGCTTTTTGAGCCAACGCAAAAAATCATCTCGGTTATAGGGTGTTTCATCCGCAGTCAATTCTCCCATGGTCAAGCACAAGAATTCTTCTCGTTCATAGCCAAAAATGCTGCAGGCCGCCTGGTTAACATCAATAATCCTATTATCATGAACATCATGCACAATTATGGCATCATTAAGTTCATCCATAACCGCCCGCTGATTAAGCACCATAGATTCCACGGTGACTTCCCAACGCTTAAGATGGTCTATATTTTCAGCCATAGATAAGATACCTGATGGGGTTTTAAATATCCGCTCCTGGAAATACTGATTTCCTATTATACCTACAGCAGTACTTGCCTTACCCGTTTCCAGAACCTCTAGATAAGCCTGATGACATTCATCCCCGGTCTTGTGCGGAAATATCTCCAGTAGATAACGTCCCAGTATTTCACCCAGCTTAAGTCCCGCTTGCTTGGCGTAGGCAGGATTACAATATGATACCTTCAGGTCCTGGTCCAATGCTATTACCGGATTCTCAATACTGTCCATGATACTTTGATGATCAGTATTTTCACCTGGCATAGTCTTCACCCCTTTTTCATATCGTTAACAGCTTTTATGGTTCCGTTCCTGTATCTCTATTATCCCGTGAAAAGATAGTATTGGTCAATTGCTAGATATCAAACACTTTTTTTCACATAATAAAGGATAATTATCCGTCAATTACTGGCAGATCACTTACTGTTATGAATTGTTAAATTCTACAAACCTGCTTTATTTTCCTGCTCACTTATTCTAGAGAGGATTTTGCATAATTAATCTTTCTTTATCCTTCCTGCCATCTTTAGGGTAAGTAGAGCAATGAACCACCTTAAAACCGATTACAAAGGCAGGATTCTGAACCACCGAAGATTCCATTGATCAAAATAATCGAATTTTAACCTGACCAAAAGACAACATTCCAAAATCGCCGGAACATCGGTTAAGGCCCCGGTAAATTAAAAATCCCCGGCTCTTAACCGGGGGGTGATTACATCTTTTATACTTCGTTGCACAGCTCTTCGGCCAGCAGCTTGCTTTTTTCAGATAAGCGCAGGGCCAAATCGGCAGCATCGGCGTGCCTGCCTGTTATGAGGGTGGAGGCTAAATCAGCTAATATATTTTTCATCTCCAGTAAAAGTTTAGTTATCATTAAAACCACCTCTTAGGATTAACGATATTTCGTTAACGTAGTTTTATATCCTTATTGTATTATACAATAAAGCTATATACAATATTATTATATTTTTATTCTTTTCTTACCATTTTTTCTCTACCTGGCCTGAATATCAGATAAATTCAACAGAATTGGGCAATGATCGGAACCTGTAATCTCCTCTAATATAATGCAGTCTTCTATATAGGGCAAGGTCTCCTGGCTGGCATAAAAATAGTCTATTCTCCATCCCGAGTTCCTCTCCCGGGCCATAGTACGGTAACTCCACCAGGAATACTGAACTTTATCAGGATATAAGTATCTGAATACGTCAATATATCCCCGGTCCAGAAATTCATCCAAAACCGCTCTTTCTACCGGCAGAAATCCAGAGCGTTTTTCATTAGCTTTGGGATTTTTCAGGTCTATTTCCCTATGAGCAGTATTAAAGTCCCCGCAAATAATCAGGTTGGGCTGTATTACTTTCATCTGATCACAGACATACATTAATCTGGCATAAAAACTCAGCTTGTAAAACAGAAGATCCTGATTTTGCTGTCCATTAGGAAAATAAACATTCAACAGGGTAAAACTTTCATAACTGCTGATTATTACCCGGCCTTCCCGATCAAACTCCTCAACTCCTAAATCGTAATCAACCGCCAAAGGCACTTTTTTAACATAGGTGGCTACTCCACTATATCCCCGGCGCTGGGCCGCATTCCAATAGCAGGTATAGCCGTTGATCTCCAACAGTTCCTTTTCCAGCTGTTCAGGATGCGCTTTGGTTTCTTGTAGACACAATATATCAGGTGACTCTTCTTTCACCCATTCCAGGAATCCTTTTTTAGCCACTGCCCTGATCCCGTTAACGTTCCAAGAGCATATCTTCAAATTATCACTCTCCCTATCATAGCTGCTTAAAAAAAGAGCCGGGGTAGTGGGCCCCGGCTCTATGCTTCGTCATCTTAACTTAGGGCAGCTTGGCTACTATCTTGTTGATTATTGCTTCCATCTGTTCTGATTGATACTCTTCGATTTTACCGGCATCTACCAGCTGGTTTAACTTCATATCCCAGGGCAAACTTCCCAGATAATCAATACCTGAATCCTGGGCTACGGTTTCACCCTGGTTTTGACCAAATATCTCTATTACTTCATTACAATGGGGACAAATGGCGTGACTCATATTTTCCACTATGCCCAAAATGGGTATATTCATTTTCTGGGTCATTTTAATGGTCTTCTTTACCACCATAAAGGCTAAATCCTGAGGAGATGAAACTATGACTATTCCATTTACTGGCAGTGATTGCATTACGGTTAAAGGTACATCACCGGTCCCTGGAGGAAGGTCAACTATCATATAATCCAAGTCTCGCCAATCAACTTCACCCCAGAACTGGTTTACTGCTCCAGCCAAAAGAGGACCTCGCCAAATAACCGGATCATCTTCATTGGGAAGGAAAAAATTTATAGACATTAATTTAATACCCAGGCGAGTAGTGGGGGGTATTATTCCATATTCCGATGCCAGCATGCCGGTGTCTTTGCTTACCCCAAAGGCTTTGGGCTGGCTGGGCCCGGTAATATCTGCATCCAAGACTCCCACCCGTTTTCCCTGCCGGGCCAGACTGGTAGCAATAAGACCAGTAACCGAAGACTTGCCTACTCCCCCTTTACCGCTCATAACCACTATCACATTGCGAATGCTATTTAATGCCCCTAAGAGGCTTTTTTCTTGTTCATCCGCCCCACATTGGGCAGGATCCAGATTACAATTACCACTAGAAGCACAACTGCCGCATTTATCCGACATTTTCATTCCCCTTTCCAATAATCTTCTTTTCTATTATACACCCTTCCTCCGGTTTGTTAAGCAGCATTCGAGCATATGTCCCTATCCACTCAGGGTGCTAATCCTAGCATGATCTTCATAAGCCTTAGCATTTCCTGCCTAAAGTACATATCATCCTTAAGATTTCGTTTTTTGGGGCGACCGGCCTTTTCTCCTGCTTGCCGGGCTTTTTGGCTGATAAACCTTTGCATTAATAGACCGTCAATATTATCCAGGGTATAAATGTTGCCACCGGGATGAATAGCACCAATGCCTTTTCCCACTACCAGGGCTGCTAAGCCATAATCCTGGGTAATCACAATATCCCCGGTTACGGCCAAATTAGCAATGGCGATATCCACTGATTGGGAATAGTCATCAACGGTTAATACCTGAGCATAGCTGCTTTGCAATGCATGATGATGGTTACTTACCATTATCACTTCTATATTATATTGTTGAGCTAGATCTTCTATAATATTCTTAACTGGACAAGCATCGGCGTCAACCAATATTTTCATAGGCTTATACCCTTCCAAGACTTCCCCTGCATTCTGTAACATTTTAGCATATTAAGCTCTATCTTCTCTATTAATCTACCAAAATAATGGCTGTTGGTGTAAGCTTTAATTAAACTCCACGTAATAATATTTGAACGGATTTGGGGAGCTGATTGTTTTGACATGTGATGAGCTACTGGCCAGTAGATCTTTAAACGGGGATCTGGAAGCTTTTGAGGAATTGGTTAACCGCTTCAAAAACCGGGTGTTCGCTTTGGTTTACCGGATAGTAGGCCAACAGCAGGAAGCAGAAGACGTGACCCAGGAGGTTTTCCTGGCCGTTTATGAAAAGCTTTATCAATATGATAATAGCAAAAAATTTGCTCCCTGGATTTTTCGAATTGCTACCAACGCCAGCATCAGTGCTTTGCGTAGAAAAAAGAAGGTGGTTTTGCTTAACTTTGAGGAAAATTATACCAGGGCTTATGACCTTAATCCTTCTCCAATATCCACTGATCCCCATTTGATGTTCGAACGCCAGGAGTTAGAACAGGAGATAAACAAAGCTATTAAGCAATTACCGGATAATTACCGGGTAGTAATAACTCTCCGCTATCATCTGGATTTAGATAATCAGGAAATAGCTGATGTCTTAGGAATCAGCCGAGAAAATGTTGAAGTCAGAATTCACCGGGCTAGAAGGGCTCTGAGGAAAATAATTCTACAACAAAAGGAAGAAAGGGGGGTAAAAATTGAATTGTCAGCAAATAGATGAGCATATTTTTGCCTATTGCGATGAAACCTTGTCCCCCGAACTTAAGGTTATTGTAGATGAACATCTCCATAGTTGCAGTTATTGCCTGAAGATGATTGACTTATGCCGGATGGAAAAGGAGATCCTATCAGCTGCTCCTGATATTCCTCCTTTAAGCGATGACTTCAGCCAAAGGGTAATGAGTTCCCTAAGTCACCCTATAGCACCATCCCCTCCCCCGTTCCAACTTTGGAGTTTACTGAAGCATAATCGCTATTTGGTGGGCCTCACCGCAGCAGCAGTCTTGCTACTGGCTCTTTATCTGCCAGGAATGATGACAATAGGGCCACATCAGCCATCAAGACAAATGGCTGATACTCTACCAGCTAAGAATTCTGCTGAAATTGATGAAAAAGTAATCAATGGTACTGGAAATAACAAAAAATCTGACCTGGCCTGGATGGATAAGGAACCCCCCAGCCAGGAGTTTACTCCTGAAATATATTATACCGATGGGGCTATTGAGCCAAACCAGGAAGCAAAGGCTGAAGTTACCATGAGAGCTTCAGCTTACAGTACGGAAACCGGAACTCAGGTCCTGAAGGGGCGAGAGACCAGCAGAAACAAGAATGCTCTTCAGACCAATATTGAGTCAGATAGCTCAGCTGCTGTTGCCGGATTTGATCTGATGGCAAATGAGAGCGACCCGCAAGAAGAGTTGGATTTGCTCGCCCTGCATCCCCGGAATATTCCGGGCCCATACCAAATAGAGAAAATTGTCAACACCAATTATGCTACGGTAAGTTATGTTTATCGAAACCCTGATAATGATGAGATCCTAGAAATTACTGTGGCCTTAGCTGATAAGCTTGAGGCTGAGGAGGAAGAGCTGGATTTTAGAGGACTAGGGGGCAGTGCTGATACTGAAGACAATTCAGCAAGAGATCTCTTACTGAATTCCGTCCAAACCAGCGTCTCCTATCAAAACCATATTATAAGCATTAGTCTGCAAGGAGCCATTCCTTTGGAACAGCTGGAGGAACTGGCTAAATCAATTAGCTTTGAGGAGGGTTTATCTAATGAAGTTGTGGATGAATAGAGCGATAGCGTAAAAGCAGTGGCAGATCAGGTGCCTATTAATCCCGGGGAAATACAGATAAGTGCCAGTGTAACTTTGATTTATGAACTAAACTAGTTGAGATAAGGTTTGTTTGGCCATCAACTTAAAACTTATAAATTCAAACGACCTCCAACAGGAGGCCGTTTTTTATTTGCATTTCCTTTATTTTTAGCAGAACTGCCAGCAATCATTAACTTCATGGAAATGTGCAGTCCGTCAACTGCTTTGCTCAGGACCTATGAAGCGTTCTGGTTCTCCTCGTAATGGGAAAACTGCATAGAAAATCCGGCCCGGCCCTGGGTAAGAGATCGCAAAACGGTAGAATAGCCAAACAACTCAGCCAGGGGAACATAACCCTTGATAATCTGAGTATTGTTTTCCATGTCCATGGAATCCAGCCGACCTCTTCTATTGCTGATATTATTGATAATATTGCCGGTGAACTCCTCTGGAGAAGTTATTTCCAGGCACATAATGGGCTCCAGCAGTTTGGGCTGGGCCTTTTTCATGCATTCCTTGGTTGCCAAGATAGCGGCAGTTCTAAAAGCCAGTTCAGAAGAATCAACTTCATGATAAGAACCGTCCAAGAGCACTGCTTTAACATTTACAACCGGATAGCCTTCCAATATACCCTCCTGCAAAGCCTGCTTGATACCCGACTCCACTGCTGGTATATATTCCCGCGGAACAGCGCCACCCACAATTTTACTCTCAAAGACGAATATTTCCTCAGCTGGCTCCAGACTAATAAGGACATGGGCATATTGTCCTTTACCCCCGGTCTGCTTCACATAACGGGTATTATGCTGAGCCGAACCGGAAATGGTTTCCTTGTAGGCTACCTGAGGCCGACCGGTATTAAATTCAATGGCAAATTCCCGGCTTAAGCGCTCTGTTATAATATCCAGATGCAGCTCACCCATACCCTCAATCAGCATTTGTCCTGTTTCATGATTATGGCTGACCTTGAAGGTAGGATCTTCCGCAGAAATCCTGGCCAAAGCCTCCCCTATCCGAGCTTGGTCAGCCTGAGTTTTTGGCTCTATGGCCACTTGGATTACCGGCTCCGGGAATTCTATGGCTTCCAGTAATACCGTTCTGGACTCATCACAAATGGTATCACCGGTAGTTACATCCTTAAACCCAATCACCGCCGCAATATCACCTGCCTTGACCTCATCTACCTCGGCCCGGTGATTGGCGTGCATTTTAACCAGCCGACCTACCCTTTCTTTTTTACCGGTTGTACTGTTATAAATATAACTGCCCGCTTTTAATTGACCTGAATAAATTCTGGCAAAAGCCAGCTTGCCCACGTGTCGATCACTGACTATCTTAAACACCAGGGCGGAAAACTTTTCATTAACATCGGGCCGTATTTCTATTTCCATTTCGCTATCTAATAACTTGGCTGTAGTTGAGCCTACTTCCAGGGGAGAAGGCAGGTAATTGACAATTGAATCCAGTAAGAGCTGGACCCCGATATTCTTGTAGGCACTCCCACAGACCACCGGTACTATACTATTATTTAAGGTATTCCGGCGGATAGCAGCCAACAACTCCTCCCGGGAAATCTCCATATCTTCATAATATAGCTCCAGGATTGATTCATCATTCTCGGCCAGGGTTTCTATCATAACCCTTCTCCAGTTTTGGGCCTCCTTCTGGTGCTGGTCTGGAATTTCGGTCTGGATAAGCTCATTGCCCAGGCGTCCACTAAAAGTAAGGTATTTCATTTCCAACAAGTCAATGATACCGCAAAATTGATCATCTTCCACCACCGGCAGACTTACGATCAAGGGGTTAGCCCCCAGGCGGCTATTAATCTGTTTCACCACTCGATGGTAATCAGCCCCT
>CAZPSR010000073.1:0-10279 GCA_964589135.1 uncultured Syntrophomonas sp. | reverse complement strand
TTTGTTGCCAGCTGAAAAAATTTTTGCATTTTTATAACCTCCCTAATAATAGTATGTATAAGCGATCCCCATATATATCGTTCTTAATAATAAGCAAAAATCCTTCCCATTTAAATGAAGATTTTGCATAATTGGGTTTTTCCTATTATTAGCCCCAGTATTTGAAGAATGTCATCCTAAAGGCAATGATTAAACCACCTTAGTCGTGCTGTTTAGCAGCCCATTCCTGTCCTGCTAAGAGGAGACTACAAGATTCTTCGCTTTCCCTTTAGAATGACCGCTGAATTTTTCAATTATGCAAAACGCTCAAATAAGAGTTTTTATCATATCTTGCTGCTTCTGCACTATATTCTTTTTAACACAATCACTGGCCATATTTATTCCACTGTATACCGAAGTGTGGCGTGAACTGCCATGGCAAACCACACTTACCCCCTTCACTCCCATTAAGGGGGCTCCCCCCACCTGGGAATAATCCAATTTGCCCATTATTCCGGGTACCAATCCGGACTCCTCTTTAATTAACTGGGCTGCAAACATGGCCAGACCCTCTATACTCTTTAGCACAATATTGCCAATAAAACCATCACATATGATAACATCACATTTAGCCTGGAATAAATCCCGGCCTTCAATATTACCGATAAAGTTCAGACTTTTCTGTTTTTGCAGCAACTCATAGGCTTCAACGCTAAGGTTATTCCCTTTGCCAGGTTCTTCTCCATTGTTTAATAGAGCAATTCGGGGGTTTTTCAGGCCCTGTACCGCTGAGGCATAAGAACTGCCCAGAGCTGCAAACTGAATCAAGTGAGAGGCTTTGCAGTCCACATTGGCTCCCGCATCCATTAACAAAGTAGTACCTCCAGCCTGATTGGGTAGGGATACCCCAATCGGCGGACGCTCCACTCCCTCCATACGGCCCAGGATAAAAAGAGCTGCCGCCATCTGTGCACCTGTGCTACCACAGGATAATACTGCATCAGCCCGTCCTTCTTTTACCAGCCTGGTAGCTACCAAAATTGATGCGTCCTTTTTCTTCCTCAGGGCCAGGGCTGGTGATTCATCATTTTCAATAACCTGGCTGGCATTTACTATGCTTAGCTGCGAACTATCATAATCGTATTTCTTTAGTTCATCACTTAAGCTTTCCGCTTGACCCACCAATATGACCCGGTTAAGAGTATCTCGGCACCATTCTACCGCACCGGCTACCATTTCTGCCGGAGCATAGTCTCCGCCCATGGCATCTACCGCAATTCTCATCTTACTCCTGCCTCCTTAGTATGCATCCTGGAATTTTACCCCATTTTCCTATTGGCCCTGGGTTCACTTGGAGAATAAAAACAAAAAGTAAGCCTATGGGCTTATATCAGCCTTAATCTTACTTTTTGAGCCTGAATACCTATTACATTACAGATTTGCCTTTATAATACCCACAGCTTAAACATGCATGATGAGGTAATTTCAACTCTTTGCACTGGGGACATTCTACCAGGCCAGGTTTGTCGATCTTACGCCATTCTGCGGCCCGTTTCTTACTGCGAGATTTAGAATGCCTTCTCTTGGGAGCACCCATTTTCTATACCTCCTTACTTTACTTGCCATTCTTTTAACTTCTGCCATCTGGGATCTATATCGATTTTCTCACAACTGCAGTTCTGCAGGTTTTTATTGATCCCGCAAAAGGGGCATAAACCCTTACAATCTTCACTGCATAAAGGATTAAACGGTATTAAGGAAAATATCTCTTCCTCGATCCTAGGCATAATATCTGCCTGTTCATCCTCGATTAAAATCATTTCCCCGTTATCTTCATAGACTGATCTTTCAGCTGCCATCAGGTGAAGCTCAAATAAAAGGGGAAATGTAAATTCTTCCAGGCATCGTCCACAGCTTAGAGCAAGCTTGGTCGAGATCTTGGCTCTTCCTGCCAGTGTTTCTCCGGTGTTTTCCATAATTACATCAGCCTTTATGGGAGCTAGAAACCTTCCTCCCATATTGGAAAGCAAGTCTTCCCGGCCTGCCTCACTAAGACGAAATTCCTGTGATTCCTGGGTAGCTGTCAGCAAAGGTTTTAGATTTACTTTCATAAGCCATACACCCCATTAAAACACCAGATTAATTATAGTCTGCTCTTATTATTATTGTCAACCTTACCCTAATCATACTGATTCCAGAATAATACTGGAATTGGGAGAAGTTTTCCAACTGCTTCCAAACGAAAAGTGAGGCAGAGGTTTTACCCCCACCTCACTTCAATTCAACCCTTATTTTGATAAATTAAAGGTGTCACGAGCAATAACCAATTCTTCGTTAGTGGGTATAATAAAGATCCGCACCTTAGCTTCTGGACTTGCCACATCAATCTTCTTGCCTCTCACATTGTTCTTTTCTTCATCCATAATAATGCCTAGAGCGTCCATATCTTTGCAGATATTAGCTCTCACGTCTATGGCGTTTTCTCCTACCCCGGCAGTAAAGATGATGCAGTCACAACCATTGAGGTATGCCATATATTTTCCAATGTATCCCTTAATGTTCTTATAGTAAACGTCCAAAGCGATTTGAGCTCTTTCATTGCCGGAGGCAGCAGCTTCCAATACATCGCGCAGGTCGTTGGATACTCCAGACAAACCTAGCATACCTGATTTTTTATTAAAGTAGTTGTTGGCTTCCTGGGAATCCATCCCATATTTTTCCATCAAAGTAAACACTATAGCCGGATCTATATCTCCAGACCTGGTCCCCATAACCAATCCTTCCAGGGGGGTGAATCCCATAGAGGTTTCAATTACCTTGCCATCCCTGATGGCTGCCATGCTGGCTCCATTACCCAGATGCAGGGTGATGATTTTACATTCTTCATAGGGTTTGCCCAGCATTTCGGCGGCTTGATGAGCTACATAGAAATGGGATGTTCCGTGGAACCCATATCTTCTTATGCCATATTTCTCATATGATTCATAAGGAATAGCATACATGTAATGAGCTGGTTCCATGGTCTGATGGAAGGCGGTATCAAAAACAGCTACGTGGTTTACGTTGGGCATCAATCTCTGGCAAGCCTCAATACCCATCAGGTTAGGCGGGTTATGTAATGGTGCCATATCAAAGCAGTCTCTGATTACCTTCTTAACCTGATCATCAATGACTACTGATTCTGCAAAAGCTTCTCCCCCATGTACCACCCGGTGCCCGACTGCGCCGATCTCATCCATGCTCTTAATGCAGCCATACTCAGGGTTAACCAATACTTCCAGAACCAATTCCATTCCTGCCGTGTGATCAGGCAGATCCTTTTTAATCACTACTTCATCCTTGCCCAGGGGTTTGTGTTCCAAAGTGCTGCCGGGGATACCTACCCGGTCTACCAGACCAACGGCCATTACGTCTTCATTGGTCATGTCCATTACCTGATACTTAATTGATGAACTACCGGCGTTTACTACCAAAACCTTCATTAACTTTCTACCTCCCCAAATTATAAGAATATTCGGTTTGCAATATTATTTTTCTCCCTACTGTCAGCCTATTTAATTTTATGCCTGCATAGCAGTCATAGCTACCACGTTAACAATATCTTCCACGCTGCATCCTCTAGACAGATCATTAACCGGTTTGGCAATACCTTGCAGAATGGGACCAATCGCTTCGGCTTTGGCCAGTCTCTGCACCAGTTTATAGCCAAGATTACCTGCCTGAATATCAGGAAATACCAGCACATTACAATTGCCTGCAATATCACTCCCCGGGGCCTTGGAAAGACCCACACTAGGTACAATAGCAGCATCGAATTGGAATTCTCCATCAACTTTAAGTTCCGGGAATTTAGTCTTGGCGATATTGGTAGCCTCAACTACTTTATCTACCAATTCATGACTGGCACTGCCTTTGGTGGAAAAGGACAGCATTCCAACCTTGGGATCTTTAAACCCGCAAACATTAACTGCAGTTTCAACTGAGGCCTTGGCAAATTCGGCCAGCTGTTGGGCAGTGGGCACGATGGTTACAGCGCAATCGGCGAAAACAAACAAGCCATTTTCCCCATATTCGCAGTTGGGAACAATCATGATAAAGGCTCCCGAAACAGCTGAGATACCGGGAGCAGTTTTGATTATCTGCAGAGCAGGCCTTAACACATTACCGGTAGTGTTTATCGCACCTGCTACTTCTCCATCCGCTTTACCCATCATTACCATCATAGAGCCAAAATAAAGCGGGTCTAACAAAGTAGCCGCAGCCTTATCCAGAGTTACCCCCTTGTTCTTGCGCATTTCGTAGAAGGCCTGCACAAAGTCATCCTTAAAGGGAGCAGTGGCCGGGTTAATAATCTCGGCTCCAGAAATGTCGACACCCAACTTGCTAGCCATACCCTTAATTTCACTTTCATCCCCCAGTAAAATTGGGTTAGCTATTTTGTTGCCAACGATGCCTTGAATCGCCTGTAAGGTCCTCTCCTCGGCACCTTCGGGAAGAACAATAGTTTTTCCCTTAACAGCTGCCTTTTCCCTGATTTCAGCCAACAAACTCATTGGTTTAACCTCCCCCATTTCTTGTCTTGATCGAATTTTGTGATTATTGCTCACTTCTTATTCTTAGTTAATTCTAGCATAAATCAAAATACTAGTGGTACATTTATGTTACTATAATCACATAAATATTTACGGGAGATACAAATGCAGGTACTTGCCATAATAGCTGAATACAATCCTTTTCATCACGGACACTGCTACTTGATTGAACAAGCCAACTCAAATGGTGGTTTTGACGGAATTATGTGCGTCATGAGTCCAGATTTTGTGCAACGGGGTGAAGCAGCCCTTTGTAGCAAATGGGCTCGAGCTCAAATGGCCTTGCGGGGTGGAATTGACCTGGTCATTGACTTACCTTTAGTTTACGCGGTGAGAAGTGCTTATTATTTTGCCCGGGGAGCCATGGAATTAATAGCCCAATGTGGAGTGGCTAGTCACTTGGTCTTTGGCAGTGAATCCGGAAATCTGGAGCAATTGCAGTATTTAGCCCGGATAATTGCTCAGGAACCCGAAGAATATAAGCTTGGGATCAAAAAATATTTAGCCCAAGGTTTGAGTTTTCCCGCAGCCCGAGCCCAGGCTTTACAGAATTATGCCAAGGGCGGAGTCGAGGAAATAGAGTCTTTGTTAGTTGGACCGAACAACATTCTGGCTTTGGAGTACTTAAGGTCTATTTATGAATTAGGATTGGCCATCCAACCACTAACCATAAAGAGAAAAGGCCCCGACTATCATGAAACCAAACTGAATGATCTGGCTAGTGCCACCGCTATCCGTCAAGCCCTATGGGATTCAAGGGATCGGGATAAAATAGCCAGATCCATGCCGGACTACAGCTGGGAAATATTAAAGCGGGAAATAGCTCTGGGCCAGGCTCCCATTAGCTCAGACCTTCTGGAAACCGCTATCTTAAGTCGATTGAGAACGATGAGCATTCATGAAATAAAGGAACTCTACGAGGTATCGGAAGGCCTGGAAAACCGCATTTATGGAGCCGCCCGCAGTTGCGGGACCCTGGCCAGCCTGCGGCAATTCATTAAATCCAGGCGTTATAGCATGACCAGAATTAATCGTATCCTTCTCTACAGCCTGTTGGGAATCAGCCAATCCATGATAGCCGAGCTGGACCAAGAGGGTCCTTCTTATCTTCGAATCTTGGGCTTTACTCCCCGAGGCCAGAAAATATTGCAGGAGATCAATCGGCACAGCCAGCTGCGGGTACTTAACCGGGGTCAGGATGTAAAACGCTTTTATGAAGAAAACCGGGGATATCCAGCGGGAACTATGCTGGAGTTGGATATCAAAGGGGCTGATATCTATCGTCTCTTCATGCCCAATCCTCATGCCCGAACCGGTGGTCGTGAATTTACTACCTCTCCTCTTAGGATTTAGTCCCCAGGTGAATCTCTTTAACTTCCTGCAATTGTTCAAGCTGGGCTAGAGCGGCTTCCCGGCCCAAGGCAATTAGCTCCTGAGCTTTATTGAAATCCCAGGAATTATAACCCGCCACTGCCGGCTGGATTAATACATCTGATTTATTGCGGATAGTAGCAAATTGTTGTCTTTGCATTATATCCAGGGAAGTAAGAATAACGTCTAAGGTATTGTTGATGACAATTTGTTTTCCAGCCCCAAATTTTACATCAACGGCAATAACAATGTCTGCCCCCAACTGAGCAGCAACTTCAACTGGCACCCGATCAGTAATGGCTCCGTCAACTAGCAGCATATTGTCCCGAGGTACCGGTCTAAAGATGCCCGGAATAGATATACTGGCTCGTATAGCCTCAGTTACCAACCCTTCATTTATGACCACCTCAGTCCCGCTATATAAATCAGTAGCAACCATGTAGACGGGTAGAGAAAGATCTTTAAAATCCTGGTTCTTGGTTAAGAGTTTTAAGAACTCATTAATCTTAGTCCCATTAATAAATCCCATATGAGGGATGCCGATTTCAAAAAAACGGCCTATATCAATCTGTTCAAACACTTTTCCTAAAATTTTTATGTCAGTGCCACTGCCATATATACCACCTATCATAGCCCCTATACTGCTTCCCACAATAAAGTGAAAAGGTATCTCATGCTCCTCCAATACCTGCAAGACCCCCACATGGGCCAATCCTCTGGCACTGCCAGCCCCTAATACCAGTCCCACTCTGGGTTTATCCATTTTGAAGTTCACCTCCTGGCCCCTCATCTTCACCTCATTAACCCCACATTCTAACAAGTATTGTACTTCTTCCTCTATCTATAGCATACATATATAGTGGTCAATATAGTCCCCCTGATTTAATTAACTTCCCGGGGAGCTGATGTTTTGAGTGCTTATAGCCGTATACTATTCATCACTATAATATTTGGGTTGATTATATTTATGCTGGTAAATCCTCGGGAAACGGTGGAAGCTGCAGGATATGGATTTAAATTATGGTATTCAGTTATCGTGCCTGCCTTACTACCCTTCTTTATTGCCGCCGAGCTATTGCTTAGCCTGGGCCTAGCCCAATTCCTGGGAGTAATTCTTGAACCTATTATGAGGCCTTTGTTCAGATTGCCGGGTTGTTCTTCACTGGTGGTTGCTATGGGATTTACTTCCGGGTTTCCGGTTGGAGCTATATTGACTAAACGACTGTATGATGAAAAACAGCTAAGTCCATCCGAGGCCGAGCGTTTGGTGTCATTCACCAACAATTCCAGTCCTTTGTTTATAATTGGGGCCGTGGGAGTTGGTATGTTTAATTCCCCGACTCTGGGTTGCCTTTTAGCCTTATCCCATTATCTAGCCAATCTTGGGGTAGGCCTGGTATGGGGCTTAAGTGATGCCAATTCATCGCTCCCCCAGAAAATTTCTCCCAGGCAACTTTTCCAAAGAGCCTTTAGAACCTGGACTGAGCACCAAGGAGCTGCTCTTACCCCAGGCCAACTATTAAGCAATGCAATAAAAAACAGCATAAACAATATATTGGCAATAGCCGGCTTCATTATTTTATTTTCAGTTCTAACCCGCATGCTTTCCGTATGGGGCATTATGCACTATATGGCCCTGTTCTGGGGCCAGGTGCTTTTTTTCCTTCAACTGCCTTATGAAGCCGCCTTTGGAATAGCCATGGGAATTTTCGAAATAACTATTGGTTCTCAGAATATTGCGGCAAGTAGCGGATTAAGTATATTGAATCAACTCTTGGCAGTAAGTATGGTCTTAGCCTTTAGCGGTTTCTCCATCATTGCTCAGGTCATGGGGGTTTTAGCCGGAACACCGGTGCGCTTATCCTTTTACCTGAAATCTCGCCTCTTGCAGATATCTTTTTCCCTCTTAATGACCTGGACCTTTTATCGTATATTTGTTGCTCAAGGATTAGTGTTTACTATGGGAATCCCGGTAGAAAAGGTCCTCTACTCCGTAAACGCCTGGCACCTCTCTCTCTACTGTATGGCAGCCGGTACATTTATCCTGGCCATACTGATGATACTCAGTCTATACCGTAGTATCAGATAGATCATTATCAATTTCCCGGCGCAGTCCCTCCTTTCCCGAGGTAACGGTTTCCAAACTGCGATTCAATACCGTTTCAATATGGGCCAGAATCTGCTCAGCATACTGATTAGCTTCCCGCCGTATATCGGCCGCAACTGCTTCCGCCCGTTGTACAATCTCCTCGGCCATCTTCATCGCATTGCGAGTAATTTCATTATCATCTACCATACGGGCTACCTTATGCCGGGATTCATCTACATACTGATCTGCTTGGCTATATGCTTCTTTAATAATCCTATCTTTTTCTGAAATAACCAAACGGGCAGTTTCCAGCTCTTCCGGCAGGATAATCCGTAACCGCTCTATCCGTTCCATAAAATCGTTGCTGTCAACAATATTTTTTCCGCTGGATAAAGGCAGCTTTTTGCTGTCCTTTAACATTGATTCCATATCATCTAATACTCTGAATATTTCCATCATAGGTTTATATCCTCCTCATTTCTCTTGATATAATAATGCAAGGTGGACTCGCCATAATTATCAGCCCGATATTCTTTCAAAAAGCCTAAATCCAAAGGCAGCTTCTTTTGGCGCCGAGTCCGAATTATCATGGTACCCTCCGGATCCAATACCTGCCCCTGATCCAACCGATATAGTATCCGAGCGAATATTTCCTCATCGGTAAAGGGGGGATCCACGTATATGAAATCAAATTTATACTTTTTCCTTTCCAGTATATCCAAAGCCCTGAAAACATCATTACGATAAACCTCATAAGAATGGGAATCGAATTGGCAATTATCCAGATTTTCCTTAACAACTCTTATAGCCCTGGCATCTCGGTCTATGAATACCACCTGGTCCGCTCCCCGACTCAAAGCCTCAATCCCTATACTACCGCTTCCGGCAAATAAATCCAATAAACGGGATCCTGCTACATCTATTCCCAAAACATTAAACAAGGCTTCTTTAATCATATCAGTTACTGGCCTAGTATTCATCCCAGGCGGCGCCTTTAATCGTTTACCTTTTGCCCTACCAGCAATTACCCGCAAATTACCACCTCACCTTCACATCCTTATATCCGTTTACCACTTATTTTTAATATTTTATCATAAATTTTTTTTAATTTATTGTATATAATCTGCCATGGGAGGCAATCATATAAGTACCAGATAGATATTCTGGTAAACAAACCCTCCCCAACAACTTTACAAAATTCTCCTCTCCCCAAAATGGCGATCTTATGATCGCCATTTTAATTGGGTCTCCTGCTAATTAGTATCTTTTGCATAATTCTAAGTATTGTACGAAAAATAGAAAGAAGGAGGTAGAAAATATGGAAAATATCATCAAGGAATTTAACCTGCACATAGACCTGGCAGTGGAAGCCCGAGATCTGGTTCGGGGAACCCGAGATATTGAGGTAGAAGGAGTAGAAGAAAAGGTTGAAAAAATGGAACATTTGAAAATCACTACCATTAATATCCTGGATGCCCAGGGGGCCAATAAAATTGGTAAACCCATTGGTACTTATGTTACCATTGAATCTCCCCCCCTTAAAATTAATGATCCTTATGTTAATGATGAGCTTATTCAGGCAGTCGCCCAGTCAATGGCCACCCTTACCCAGGGAAAGCTAAATCCTGGTGATCTGGTATTAATGGTAGGCCTGGGCAACTGGAGAGCCACCCCCGATGCCCTGGGTCCCAAATTCATTCAATATAGTCCCATCACCAGGCAGTATCACTGCTTTGCCCCCGATGCTCTGGTGGAAGGAATGCGCCCAGTTTGTGGTATTGCACCAGGGGTTTTGGGTATCACCGGTTTGGAAACTTTTGAAATTATCAAGGGGACAGTGGATAATGTTAAACCTGCCTTGTTGGTAGTAGTTGATGCCCTGGCAGCCCAAAACGTTGATCGCATTGGCACCACCATTCAAATGTCCAATACCGGGATTCAACCCGGGGCTGGGGTGGGCAATGCTCGCCGTGCTTTAACCGAAGAAGAGCTAGGAGTACCAGTTATCGCCATCGGTTGTCCTACTATAGTAAGCGCATCCATTATATCGGTTCAAGCGATCAAGCAATTTTGTCAGCAAAGTGGAGCAATGTATAATGATTCCGTGGCCAGCGAGAGCATCAATAAAATACTTTCCCGTTTTGGAGGCAGTTTGGGGGTTACCCCCAAGGAAATTGATGATATCATTGAAAACACTTCCCGAACTTTAGCCATGGGAGTGGCCCAGTCCCTATTTCCCCATGTATCC
>CAZPSR010000072.1:0-10331 GCA_964589135.1 uncultured Syntrophomonas sp. | reverse complement strand
GTACCATGATGCCTTTGGGTATGCTGGTTTTTGGCCCCCTGGCCGATCTGATAAAAATAGAATGGCTCTTGATAGGAACGGGTCTCTTAATATTCATAGAAGGTTTTTTCTTAGTGGGCAGCAAAGTCCTTATAGAGGCGGGAAAGCCCAGGCCAGAACCTGAAGTATAGAAGAGAAGGCTTGAGGTCTAGTCCTGGAAGCTTAATCAAATCCAGTATATCCATCTTGACTCAGGTATTTACCTATAACTATTCTCTGTACCTGGGAGGTGCCTTCGAATATCTGCATAATTTTGGCATCACGCAGATACTTTTCCACCGGATATTCCTTGGTATAGCCATAACCGCCGAATACCTGAACCGCATCGACCGCATTGAGCATTGCCGCATCACCAGCATGGAGTTTGGCCATGGAAGAAATCTTCTTGTATTTCCCCCCCACATCCTGCAGATAAGCCGCTTTTAAGTATAATAAGCGGGAGGCTTCAGCTCTTACTGCCATGTCGGCCAAGATGAACTGTATTCCTTGCAGGGCAGCTATGGGTTGACCGAATTGCTGTCTTTGGTTGGCATAGCTTATAGCCGCTTCCAGAGCAGCGGTGGCTACCCCGGTGGCCATAGCAGCTACGGCAGTACGGGACAAGTCCAGGGTTTCCATCAATAGGCCCAGTCCATCACCTTCCTGGCCCAGCCTCATAGCCACCGGAACCCGTACATCTTCAAAAATAACCTGAGTAGTACTGGTACTCCTAATGCCTAATTTGTCTTCCTCCTTGCCAATGGACACTCCAGGCCAATCCCGGTCAATCATAAAGGCACATATACCTTTATTGCCCAGTTTTTGTTCCAGAGTAGCCATCAGAGTGAACTGCCTGGCAAAGCTTCCGTTGGTAATAAACTGTTTGGTTCCATTGATAATATAGTAATCTCCATCTCTTACACACCTGGTAGAAATCCCCAAAGCATCAGAACCTGCACTGGGTTCGCTCAGGCAAAATCCACATACCGCCCCTTCCAGATGACGGCCGTACCACCATTTCTTCTGCTCATGGTCAGCCCCAATCAGGACTGGACAGGAAGCCAGGAGAGTAGAAGCAATTATGGTTGTGGCCATGCCAGCATCGCCTTTGGCTATCTCTTCGCAGACCAGGCACCTGGATATATTATCCAGGCCATCTCCACCGTATTCCACCGGAACCCCAATAGTCATAAAGCCCAAATCTTGCATTTTAGCCAAGGTGGGAAAAGGAATTTCACTACGATTATCCCATTCGGCACAATAGGGAACAATTTCATTGGTGGCAAAATCCGCTGCCATCTGTCTGATTATTTCTTGTTCTTCGCTTAAACGAAATTCCATACTGTGAGTCCTCCTTCACTACCTTGCTTGGGGCATTGGATCAGGTAAGTTTCGGGAAAAACGGCTTGATCACCGGCGGTTCCCTGAACCGAACCGATTTGATCCATAAAGCCCGGGCCGGCCTTGTACCATGTAAATAGACCGGAGCCGGGCCTGCTGAGGATCACTATGTTAACCTTGGTATTCTGCCGAAAAAAGTCAGAGTCCATTCCTTTTACCTAAAAGGTAGATCCTGGTATCCTGCCTTAAGGTCAGAGTCCATTCCTGCCTTTCCCTGATTTGGTATCCTGCCTAAATGGTCAGATTCCATTCCTGCTTGTAAGCTAATCGGGTATTCTGCTCCCAAGAGTCAGAATCCATCTCTTTACATAAATGCGTCTTCAGGGCAGTCAATTGCACTGGCATCGGCAGCCTTCATGGCCTTTTCGGTGGAGAAGATGCCGGGAACAATGTTCATGACATAGAACTTAGCACTGGCAATTTTGCCTTTAAAGAAGTTGGCATCAAAGTGATCTTCGCCTACTTCCGCCAGTTTCCTAGCTGCTAAGAGGGCCTGTTCCAGCAAGAGTTTGCCGCAGTAAAGCATGGCAGTAGCTTGCAGTACCCGAGTGGCAAAAAGCGGGCTCAGTTCCGGACGGCTGCTCTTCCAGGCTGCATTTGTGGCCAGTATTTCTTTATAAGAAGATAAGGCTTCTTCCATCATGGGAAATTCAGCAGCAAAGTCCGCCGTCTTTTCAGCAGCTATAAAGTCCTCGATAGCAGTCAGCCACTGTTTGAATGGTTCACCCTTCTTCATGGTAAACTTACGTCCTACCAGGTCATTGGACTGAATAAAGTTGGTGCCTTCCCATATGGAATAGATTTTGCAATCCCGAGCCAGGGAAGCAGGGGCATATTCTTCTATGAAGCCATAACCGCCATGGCATTGCATTGATTCAGCGGTTAATATCCAGGCCATATCTGAGGCATAGGCCTTGCACAGGGGATTTTGAATCATGAACATGTCGTCTGCGAATTGCTTCACTTCTGGATCGGTAGATTCATGGGAAAGGTCCACATAGTAATAGGTTTGATAGATTAAAGCTCTAATGGCTTCCATACAGGACTTCTGGTACATTAACATGCGCCGAACGTCTTCATGCTCAATGATCCGCACACTGGGTCCCTTGGGATCACCAAATTTGGGGCTCTGTTTGCGGACTTTGGTATATTCTAAAGCTGCATAATAGGCTGCACCTATAGCACCCAGGGAGAATAATCCGGTATTAAGCCGTTCTTCATTCATCATCTGGAACATCTGAGACATACCTTTAGCGCGTCCGTCAACCGGTCCATCACCGATCATCCAACCATAGCAATTGTCATTTTCCCCAAAGGCCAGGGAACAAGTGGCAGACCCATGCAAGCCCAGTTTGTGTTCCACGCCCATGGTAAAGACGTCATTATAGTCGCCCAGGGAACCATCATCATTAACCCAGTACTTGGGCACGATTAAGCAGGAGATGCCTGCGGTACCTGGCTTGGCATCGGGAGTCTTGGCCAATACCAAATGAATCATGTTGGAAACCAGATCATGGTCACCAGAGGTGATAAAACACTTCTGACCTTTGATCTTGTACAGACCTGGTGTATCAGTAGGGAAGCATTTAGTGGCAACCGCACCTACTTCGGAACCTGCGCCAGGTTCGGTCAGACACATGGATCCGCCCCATTCGCCAGTATACATCTTGGGTAAAAAGCGCTCTTTCAGCTCTTCCGAGGCATTGAACTGGATAACCGTGGTGGCACCCTGAGTCAAACACCATAAAAGTGGAATGGCCAGCGATGCACCCATTTGAGTTTCCAGAATCGGGGCATACCAGGCTAAGGGCAGGCGGCCTTCTGCTGAGCGGTCTCCAAACTGAGGCCCCAGTTCTGCTTCCATAACCGTGTTGTAAGCAGATCTGAAGGATTCAGGAGTGGTGACAACTCCATCTTCACATTTTACTCCAATCTGATCGGCATCGGCATTGGCCGGGCAGATCACATCACGGCAAATTTTGTGGTTAACTTCCAGGATAGAATCAAAGTCTTCCACTGAGTAATAGTCTTTATAACCATCACAGGACAAGAGTTTGTTCATATCCAGCCATTCTTTGATTTGAAACTTTATGTCTCGGGTTTGATACAGATAATTATTATGTGGCATACAATCGCCTCCAGTTTTTATTATTTTACTTTCCAGGTATGGTATGGCCTGGCCAGGCCCGAAGCTCCTTCAGGCCTGGCCGACCATGGGTATCGGTAAACTACCGTGGCAACCGTTCTTTTAATGGTCTAGTGCTAATACCGCAGTTATACGCCATTAAGGTCAATCTATCATACATTAAATATCTCTGGTCCACAGGGAGGCCATGGAAGGTCCGGTTCCTACGCAAAGTGAAGCTCCGCCCACTTTAAGATCCAGTCTTTCCAGTTCATAGGCCAGGGAAACCACTATTCTCAAACCGGTCATACCGATGGGATGACCCAGGGCTATACCGGAACCATTGTGGTTGACTTTGTCCAGATCCAAGTCAATTCCATATTTCTCCTTTAAGCGGGCCCCTACCCCCAGGAATTGAGAGGCGAAGGCTTCATTGATTTCCCAATATTGTACATCCTCAAACTTCAGGCCAGCTTGTTTAAGAACCTTGGGAATTGATTCAGCCGGACCTATACCCATAATTTCCGGTTCTACTCCGCAAGCTCCTATGCCCAGCAGCTTAACCATAGGCTTCAGGCCAAGTTCCAGAGCCTTCTGCTTGGACATTACGATAGCTGCACAAGCTCCATCGTTAATCCCTGATGCATTACCGGCGGTTCCTACTCCATCCTTGGAAAAGGCCGGTCTTAATTTGCTCAGGCTTTCCATGCTGGCACCTCTGATCATATGCTCGTCAGTATCAAAGAGCACCGTACCCTTCCTGGTCTTGATTTCAAAGGGTATTTTTTCCCGGTCGAATACGCCGGCATCAGTGGCTACAACCGCACGGCTATGGCTAATGAGAGCCAGTTCATCACACTGTTCCCGGGTAATATTGTACAGCTTGGCTACGTTCTCCGAGGTAACCCCCATAACTCCGCCAACCAGGGAATCATATAATGCATCCCGGAACATGGCATCAACCACAACCCCATCATTCATCCGATAGCCGGCCCGGGCTTTGGGCAGCATGTAAGGGGCATTGGTCATGCTCTCTACTCCTACTACCAAAGCGATATCAGTTCTGCCCAGCTGAATGTTGGCACAGGCAATATCCAGGGCTCTCATGCCGGAAGTACAGTTCTGGTTTACCCCACAGGCATTACTTTCAATGGGGAGTCCACATTCCAGACCTATTTGACGGCAAACCATTGATCCCTGGTTATGCTGATAAACCTGACCTACTACGATTTCATCAACAATACTGGCCGGGATACCAGCCCGCTTGATGGCCTCTTTACCTACGGCAACAGCCAGATCCTTGGCTGGAACGTCTTTAAGTCCTCCTTGGAATTTACCAATAGCTGTTCTGCATCCTGATACGATTACAACTTCGTTCATTACTACTTCCCCTTTCAAAACTTATTTTTCTAACGGGAACTTGAAGCGACCACGATGACCTTATATCCGGTTGCTTCTCCGCCAAATTCTGAGTTGGTCAGCTTCCTTTATCAATTCATCCCTAAATTGAGGATGAGCGATACTGATTAATCCTTCTGCCCGTTCCCAGGTACTCATACCTTTCAGATTTACTGCTCCGTACTCGGTAATGATATAAGCTGCTAAAGACCGGGGGACGGTTACTATGGTTCCCGGACTCACACCCGGGGTAATCCTGGATGTAAGAGTTCCATCGGCTTTCTTGGAGGTAGAACTAAGAGCGATAATGGGTTTGCCGTTTTTAGATCTAAAGGCTCCAAAAATATAGTCCAATTGCCCACCGGTTCCCGAAATATGCCGTCCATTTAAAGCCTCTGAAGCTACCTGTCCGTACAGGTCAACTTCCAAAGCATTGTTAATAGCTACAAAATTGTCATTCTGGGATAATACGAAGGGGTCATTACAGTAACTTACCGGATAACTAGCACATACCGGATTATGATCCAGGAAATTATAGAGCTTATCGGTGCCCATGGCAAAAGTATAGACCATTTTCCCTTGATCTATTTGCTTCTTTTTGCCGGTGATCCGGCCTGCTTCATACATATCCACGAAGGAATCAACCAGCATTTCCGTATGCACACCCAGATCCTTTAGATCTGATTGGGCAATCAAGGCTCCTACTGTATTGGGCATGGCGCCTATTCCCAGCTGTATACAGGCTCCATCACACATTTGTTCCATAACTAGATCAGCTATTCTTTTGTCCACATCACTAGCCGGTACTGCAGGCAGATTGGTCAATTTGGGGTTGGTAGTGCTTTCCACGATATAATCAACCTCAGAGATGTGGATCCCTTCGTTATTGCCACCCAGGCAATAGGGATTCGAACTATTAACTTCTACCACCACAATCTTGGCCTTTTTAGTGACAAAAGAGGCCAGAGAATTGGAAGTACTGAAGTTGAAGAAACCATGGCTGTCAATTGACGCTACCGGCTGAAAACAGATATCTATATCCTGGCATAATTCAATTAGTCGGTCTGCCTCGTGATAACAAAGGGGTATATAATTACAAAGGTTCTTATCCATCAGTTTGCGGGAAACCCCGGAAAAGTGCCAATCGTTTAAAAAAAAGTGCTCTCTTTCCGGGTCTACTTCAACAACTTTGGGTAATACCGCGGTAGTTACCACTCTGATCTTAACATCGGTCAATTCATCTTTGCGTTTAGCAAGGGCTGCATCACAGTCTATGGGCTGCTGTACAAATTCACCATATTGTACCCAATCTCCCGATTTGACCAATTTAGTAGCCTGGTCGGCGGTTATGAGTTTTTGCTTGTATTCTGCCGCATAATTCATTTATTAGATCACTCCCTTAAATAATCGCCTGGGTGGGCTGGAATCGGTCGGGGTGCAGTGAATCTGCTTTTATACGCAATCAGCATACCCGGCTCATCTTTACAAATAATCCATATAAGTGACAATAGCTTTTTTCTAAGTCCCGACTGGGGCCATTGGATTATCAAGTTATAGTTTATCTCCTGCTGGGATTTTTTAAGCATTCTCTTTCCCCTACCCATCTAACTAATCAAATAGGGCAATGGAATATCTAAATGTCCCGGGTCCAAAGTGAACAGTAAGCTGGTCCACCGCCCACACAAAGAGAAGCACCACCGATGGTCTTGCCCTGTTTTTCCAGTTCATAATAAAGTGATACCACAATCCTAAGGGCGGTACAGCCAACCGGGTGACCCAGAGCAATACCAGAACCATTTATATTGACCTGGTCCATATCCAGCTCAATACCGAAATCTTCCTTGAGCATTCTCCCCACGCCCAGGAACTGAGCCGCAAAAGCTTCATTAATTTCCCAGTATTCAACATCTGCAAATTTCATACCCGCTTCTTTCAGGCACTTGGGGATGGCAACAGCCGGACCCAGCCCCATAACCTCAGGTGCTACGCCCTCGGCACAGATATTTATCAATTTCATTAAGGGCTGAACCCCTAGTTCCTTTGCTTTGGCTTTGGACATGATGATTACTGCTGCAGCTGCATCATTGACTCCGGACGCATTGGCCGCAGTTACTACTCCACCCTGTTTAAAAGCCGGTTTCAGTTTACCCATGGCTTCCAGGCTGGCATCAGGAATCATATGCTCATCCTTCTCATATAATTTAGTGCCCTTTTTGCTCTTCAATTCTACCGGTACTATTTCCCTTTCGAATGTTCCATCCTGGGTAGCGCGAGTAGCCCTCTGATGGCTCATTAAGGCTAGTTCATCGCACTCTTCCCGAGTGATGCCGTACTTAACCGCAATGTTTTCAGCAGTCAAGCCCATATGCCCGGGAACCATGCGGTCAAACAACCCATCATGAATCATAGCATCCTCAATGGTACCGGCATTCATCCGGTAGCCCATTCTAGCCTTGGGCAGCATATAGGGGGCATTGGTCATACTCTCCACCCCGACTACCAAAGCAATATCGGTTTTACCCAATTGGATGTGATTTATGGCCACATCAAGGGCCCGCATACCAGAGGCACAGTTCTGGTTTACATTGCAGGCATTACTCCTGATCGGCAATCCCACGGCCATACCTACCTGACGGGCGGGAAGGGATCCCTGCATATGGGGGTAAACTTCGCCCATGGTTATTTCATCAATTAGGTCCGCTGGAATACCGGCTCTTTTAATAGCCTCCTTAGCGGCAACAATAGCCAGATCCAAGGCCTGAATATCTTTGAGGCTGCCCATAAATTTGGCTATAGGAGTTCTGCAAGCACCGACTAGGACTACATCTTGAATTTCTTTAAGCATATTTCTTATCTCCTTTTTCAATAATGGGACTAGGATTTTCCTTAGCTAAAGCTCTTACGGCCAAAGTGAAGGGAAATGATAGTCATAACATTCCATTGCTGTACTGGGCATTTAAGTCCCGTTCTTATCAAAAAAGCATCTAAATTATTTAAAATTCGGTTTTCTCTTGTTTACGAAAGCGTTCATGCCCTCTTTTTGATCCTCTACGGAGAAACACATACCAAACATGCTGGATTCAATACTCATGCCGGTATCAGTATCCACCTGCATACCTTTATTGATAGCATACTTGGAGTAGCCAACTGCTGTACTTCCCTGAGCTGCAATCTTCTGGGCCATTTTCTTGGCTTGCTCCATCAAATCGGCCCTTGGATATACGTGATTAACCAGACCAATGCGGTAAGCCTCATCAGCTTTTATAGAAAGAGCGGTATAGGTTAGCTCTTTAGCCCGACCTTCACCGATCAATCGGGGCATTCTCTGAGTTCCACCAAAACCCGGGGTTACTCCCAAACCAACCTCAGGTTGGCCAAAAACTGCATTTTCTGCCGCCAGCCTGATATCACAAGCCATGGCTAACTCGCATCCACCGCCCAGGGCAAATCCATTGATGGCAGCTATAACCGGCTTCTCCATCAGCTCAATGAAGCGAAATACCTCTTGACCAAAAGCTGCAAATGCTCTGGCTTCCTGTACCGAAAAGTTTTGCATATAAGCAATATCGGCCCCCGCCACGAAGGATTTGTCTCCTGCTCCGGTAATAATTGCCACTTTAATAGCCTCATCCTGCTCAATCTCTTCCAGAGCAGCCTTTATGTCGGCCAAAGTATCTTTGTTTAAAGCGTTAAGGGCTTTGGGGCGATTGACGGTTAATACCGCCAGGGAACCCTCTTTTTCCAAAATTACATTTTCAAATGCCATGACAGTTAACCCCCTATTACTAAACAGTTCTTAATACTGGAAGAATCCTTTACCAGTCTTACGTCCTAACCATCCAGCCCGCACCTGTTGCTTTAACAGAGTGGAAGGACGATATTTGGGGTCTCCGGTTTCGCCATAGAGAGTGTTCATTACTGCCAAAGCTATATCAGCACCAACCAGGTCACACAGCTCCAAAGGCCCCATGGGCCAACCAGCACCCAGTTTCATGGCAGTATCGATATCAGCTGCGTTAGCCAGGTTTTCGTACAGGATTTGGCTGCCTTCGTTAATAGCCGGGACCAGAATCCGATTAACCACAAAACCAGGACCTTCTTTAACTCTTACCGGCTTTTTGCCAATCTCTTCAGATAAGGCAGTTACCACGGCCAGGGATTCTTCCGAAGTTTGCAGACAGGGGATAACCTCAACCAGTTTCATAACATTGGCTGGGTTAAAGAAATGCATTCCCACTACCTTGTCTGCTCTCTTGGTAAAGGCAGCGATTTCAGTGATAGATAAAGAAGAAGTATTGGTGGCAATAATGACTTCAGGCTTTAATAGGGCATCCAAACGGGTATAAACATCTTTTTTAACTTCCATGTTTTCGAAAACACATTCTACTATGAAATCCGCCTCAGCCAGGTCCTCAAATTTGCCAGTGGGTATAATTTTGCTGATCACCGCATCTTTGGTACCTGCAGCTACTCTACCCTTCTCTTCTGACTTGGCCAGGCTCTTGCCGATAGCACTGAGCGCCCGGTCACAAAATTCCTGTTTGATGTCATAGAGAATGACTTCCTTGCCTGCGGCCGCAAAGGCCCAAGCAATTCCTTGACCCATGGTTCCTGCGCCCAATAAGCCGATCTTCTTAATAGTCATATTCGATAACCTCCTTAAATGTAATTTACGCAACAACAAGGTTTACCCTTAACCCTCCTATTTTAGAATTAGCTTTTAATACTTTTTTAAGAGAGCTCTTATATAGATATAATAAGCAAGTTATGTGCCAACTTATTATTTATTAATGGCAAACCCCAGTTTAAGGGCATTTTGCCGACTTGCAGCTCTATGCCCGAGTACCTTTGTGAAAGTACTATTTATCTCGAAATAGGAGAGGTTTTTGCCAAGCATTAACCCTATTAGGGTCAATTAGCCCGATATTTCGGGGATTGCAGGTATGTCGATATTTGTCTCTCAAAAACGAAGATATTTGTCGAATTAGCAAGGCGAGATCCTTTTTATAGGCTAAAGGCTTAGAGCATACGGAGAAAATTGAAGATTTTTGCAAAAAATTATGGATTTTGATTAAGCTTGCACTTTACAGCACTTCTGATGTTTCGCTTCGCTTCACGATTAAGCTTGCACTACCCTGGGAGGTGAAATTACGAAAGGGGGCGAGAGAATCCCTGAACCCGGACGTGAAGTTGGCCTGGTAACTATTTGAATTACAGCGCAAAGTGGAAGTGAGAGGACCAGCGAGCCTTCGGGCTCTCCCCAAGAGCAAACAGACGATGGGAAACCGCCTGCTTTAGTTTTTAGGCCATAGGGCTCATCAATTTGGTCAAGCCCTAACCCAAGCCGTATTTGTTTAATTTCCGGTATAATGCTGAACTATGGATACCC
>CAZPSR010000071.1:0-10332 GCA_964589135.1 uncultured Syntrophomonas sp. | reverse complement strand
GGAATAGGTTTCCAGATCCTAAACTGTAGGCAGCTTATGCTTTAATTCGGCAACTTAATTGAGGATACAATTATTTACTTTATAAGGTACAAGTTGGGGGAGGATTATAATGAAAAAGCGATTATTATGTGTCTTGCTTATTTTATCCATGGTTTTAAATATCATACCTTTGTCGGCTTTGGCCATGGAGCAAAACAATATTCCTACCTTTAAGGATATATCTCCAAATGACTGGTTTTACGATTCCATCATGTATGCAGTTGAAAATAATATTTTTTCCGGCACTGATAAGGATAGTTTTTCGCCCCATGCTCCAATGACCAGAGCTATGTATGTTACGGTGCTGGGGCGAATGGCCGGAATCGGTAGCAGCTATTCCATGAAAAATGGTTTGTTTTCTGATATTAAATCAAATGCCTACTATGCACCATATGTAATGTGGGCAGTAGAAAAAGGCATTACCCAGGGCACGGGAAATAATCAGTTTAGTCCCGATAGCCTTATCACCCGGGAACAGATGGCAACTTTCACTGTGCGTTTTTTTGATGCTTACGGGATTACCTACCCTGCCAGCACGTCTAAAAAGGCCCCGGGAGATTTTAACCAGGTTGCCGAATATGCCAAGGATGCGGTTTTGAAGCTATGGAACAGCGGATTCTTAATGGGAGATGACCAAGGTAACTTGAATCCCCAGAATAATGCTACCCGGGCTGAAGCGGCTACTTTCTCCGGACGGATTTATAAAAACGCCGCCAGCCTTAGGGAAGATATTCAAATACCTGAGGAAAGTGTCACGCCGAAACCAAATGATAATACAGGAGAAGGATCCGATCATAATCCGGGAGGAGGATCTGTAAAATATTACAACATTACCTACGTTAGCAACGGTGGTGGGGAGCTTGAAAATCAGCGCCGACCAAGAGGTTCTGCTCTTAGGGATCTACCTACCCCATACAAAGGAAATGAAATTTTCTCCGGTTGGTACTATGATGCCCAACTGGAGAATCGGGTTTTAAGCAGCGATGTGGTCAATAAGGATATAACCCTTTATGCCAAATACAGCGCTGCAGCACCTTTAGTAGAAAGCGAAACTCCATCCTTTGCCAGCGCCCTGGATCAGGGCCGGGATTTCTCCATCACCATAGTATCCTCAGTATCTATGAGCACGGAGCAGATAAAAGCTGCTATCACTCTCAAAAATATAAGCAGTCCGGATCAAAGTGATTTTCAGGTGACAGGAGACGGTATTACCTTTGCCATATCGGGAATTAACGGGTTTGAAGCGGGTGCTACTTACAAGCTTACCCTGAACGACGAGAGGCTGTGTTTTCCGGGATTTAATACCTCGGTTCGCAATTACAACTTTACCATCGCCAAGGAAGATGTGATGAACCTGACTCTAAGCCAGGACATGATTTACATTCCTATTAGTGAGGTCAGCAATATCATTGAAGATGGCGAAAGTCTCCAATCATTGTCAACACCCCTGATGCAGGTAGGCAATGACCCCAATCCTAGCATCCCCCATCTTACTGCAGGAACCTTTACATACAATGGGATTCTCCAAGTTGGTGACACCATAGCTATATATGAAGGCATTAAGCCAGATCAGCGCCTGCTGGATGATACCAGACCTGGTGCTGACGGAAAGATTGCCTATTTGGCCATTACGGCAGTCAATGGCAATACCTATACTTATAAGCATGCAGACATTGAAAAGGTATTGTTCAAACCGGATGTACTCCCGATTCCTAATGGAGCAGATACCGACGGAAATCCCCATAATAACTCGCTGACCGTAAATGAGGCAGTGATGCAGTTTTTGGATGATAAATACACTCCCCTGCAGTTGGATTCCCAGACCACGGTTGATGTAGGGGATTTCTTAGCCTTTTATGAAGGCGAGTTCAGTCCTAACCTCCAGGTTATCGGATACGCTTATATCACATCGGTAATCAATGAAGATGGGGAAATGATCATCACCTACACTGATGCCGCCTTGGAGCAGATAATTTCCGCTATGGATATGTATAACACCGATTCCTTGGACGGGGAGACTATCTTGGAAGATGTAGATATTGCTGCAATGGAAGCAAAAATCGAGCAGCAAGCGCGGGACAGCGGTTTTGCTGAAGAAGCAGCCATGCACCTGGCCGACCTGGCTTTAAAAACCGATTCCTTTACCAAATTAAGTGAAGACCTAAATCTGACTCAGTTTCAATTGCTAGCTGAAGATGGTAAACCAATCGCTCCTGAGCAAGTTCGTCTCATGGCTAGTGGTTCAGATGTTGAGGTGGAATTAATCAGGTTAGATGCCAAACTTTCCACCGAGCTAAAGCATTTCGACACCACCGGGGTGGGACTCACCCTGGATGTAGGTGTGAGAATCACGATCAGCACTGGTGATGATAGCGAAATAGTTATTACCATAAGAGGTTCCTTCGAGGAAGAAGTCCGCATCGATGTCAATGCAGATGGGGGAGCTGTCTTGATGTGGTTTTGGGGCATCCCCTTCATCAGAGAATATGAAGCTACTGTAAACTTAGACCTTTTTAATTACACCGGTATTAATATCGATGCCAGTATGGTGACCAAGAAAAAGGTTAACAATCAGTGGATTGAAAACAAGGATTTACAGAATATAAGCAATGAGTTAAAAAAACTGCTGGATGGGGATGAAAAGTATATCGGTGATGGAAAAGGCACGGTCGCTGAGGGACTTGCGGATAAGTACCGGGCCATGCTGCAAAGCGAAAGTGATTGGGTAACTCTCTTTGAGCAAGAAATTTTCAGCTATGATTATAATATTCCGCCCATTTTTATTATAGCTATTGGGATTGAGGTGGATTTTGTTGTTTCCGCGGATTTGAATATTTCTCTGGGATGCGAATTCTACTATGAAAATGCTAAAAGATATTCCTACACTATTCAGATTTTTGCGGGGAAGGTCACCAGTGATGTAATAGACATTGTGGAAGAGCATTATGAATTCACCTTTTACGTCATGGGTACCATGGGACTTAGGGCCGGGATTAAGGCGGAGATTTATGTAGCCCTCTTTTCTGTCGAATTTGCCAGTGTCGGTTTCTCAGCGGAAGTGGGGGCCTATATCAGAATCTATGGATATTTTTATTATCGATTGGAATATACCGCCTCTAAAGGGCGAAGCAGTGCTTGTGCCGGGGCTCTTTACTTTGAATTAGGCATATATCTGGAGGTGAAATTTAACGCCCAGGCAATTGGAGGAACCTTCTCCTATAGCCCAACCCTTTATGAAAATGAATGGCCTTTGTGGTCGGCCGGTATGCGGGAGAATGTGCGGGATTTTGCCTATGAGCGCACCGATGAGTGGGACTTGAAAAAACATATCCAGGCATTAACCGTGCCTGACCAAGTGTTTACTATGGCTTATATGGATCTAAAAACAGGTAATATGGCCCAAAAAGCATTTGATGAGGCTAAGTATTTTACTATTGAAATTACCAATCCAGCTTTTGCCTATGATCCGGTAACTAATACACTATCAGTAACTCCGGATGAAGGAAGGCCGGCTGAAGCAGGGGAAATGATTATCACCTGGGCCGGAGCTCCCCTGGCCTTTACCTCAGCTCCCATCAGCCGTACCTTCAAGCTGTATTGGGACAATCTCAATAACGGATATACTATTATCTTTAATACCAATGGGGGCAGTGCCGTGCCGATGATTTTGGCCCGTTACAATGCTCCCCTCACCGCACCGGCTCCGCCTGCCAAGAGTGGCTATGATTTTGCCGGTTGGTACACTGACAATACCTTTACCACCCCCTATCTTATTCCGGCTACCATGCCCAATACTGACACCATGGTCTATGCCAAGTGGGTACCCCGGAACGATACCCCCTATACGGTCGAGCATTATCAGCAGAATTTGGCTAATAATCTTTATACCATAGTGGAAAGTGACACCCAGAACCTTAGCGGGGCCACAGATGGTGTGGTGACCCCTCAGCCCAAGGTTTATGCAGGCTTTGATACTCCGCCCGCCCAGAATTTAACCGTGTTGGCTGATGGCAGCGGGGTTGTGCGGTATTACTACCCCCGGGGAAGCTATACTTTAACCTTTGATCTGGGTGAAGCAGGGGGCGAAGCTATTATCTCTCAGTATAAGTACGGGCAGACCATTACTGCTCCCCAGATAAACAATCTTGGCTTTACTTTCAAATCCTGGGATCAAGCAGTTCCGGCAAGCATGCCGGCCCAAAACTTAACTTTTATTGCCCAATGGAGTCCGGCCAAAGATACCCCCTATCGGGTAGAGCATTATATCCAAAATACCACTGCTACGGGATATATTTTAAGTCAGATTGAACCTAAAAGCGGCAATACCAATCAAGAGCTAAGGCTCAAGGATTATGTTCTGACAATAGAAGGCCTAGTCTTTGAGAAATCCACCGTGGATGGAGAAATCGCTGAGAGTACCATAATCAAAGGAAACGGTACATTAGTGGTAAAACTTTATTACAGCAGAAATGTACATACCGTTAACTATGTGGTTGAAGATGGCAATGACACAGAGATAGACTATCGCTTTGGCCAGATTATTGCCCAGCCGGCTGCTCCGGTCAAAGATGGCTACACTTTCTCGGGATGGAAAACTAACCCCAATCTCACCGAAGAGTATACTTTTGGTAAGCCGATGCCCAATCAGGATATTACTGTATACGGTGCCCTTATCCCCAACCAGGATACTAGATTCCTGCTGGAGCATTACTACCAAAACACCGCCGGAGAGGGCTATAGTCTATACCGTTCAGAGCCAAAGACAGGCACTACCGATATAACCCTTTATTTGGAGAACTTTGCCATAAGTGCTGACGGAATAAAATTTGAAAAGTCCACCGTGGATGGTCAAAACGTGGCCAGTACTCAAATCAAAGGTGACGGCTCCTTAGTGGTTAAGATTTATTATACTCGCAACGAGTATACTATTAAATTTCAAATTAAAAATGATGCGAGCAGCGAAGAAACCTGTCTCTTTGGCCAGGATATCGTATTGCCGGTGGTTCCTGCTAGGGATGGATACACCTTCTCCGGATGGAAAAGCGATCAGGAGCTGAGCGAAGAGTTTAATCTAACCACCATGCCCAGCCGAAATATTAGCGTATACGGTGAATATATCCCCAACAGCGATACCCCCTACCGGGTGGAGCACTATAAGCAAAACGTGAGCTTAAGCGGCTATACTCTGGCAGATGCAGATAACCTTACCGGGGTTACCGATACCCCAACCCAAGCGGTGGCTAATAACTATATCGGTTTTAACGCTAAAGCGTTTGATCAAAGTGCAATTTCCGGTAGCGGACAAACCCTGATCAGGATAGAATATGAACGCAATATCTACGATGTAGACTTGGATACGGCCGGCGGAAAAATTAACCAGGGCCATGTAAGCTCATATACCTATGGGGGAGGAGCTACCTTGCCTACCGATATTACCCGGGCGGGATATATCTTTTCGGGCTGGTTTGACCAAAGCTCTAGGGTTACCAATATTTCTGCCACCGATACTGGAGATAAATATTATTCTGCCCAGTGGACGCCTGCCCCTAATACCCCCTACACGGTAAAGCATTTACGTGAAGATTTAGATGGGCAATACACCATAGAAGAAATTGAAATAAAATATGGCACAACCGATACTGATACGGCGGCACTTGCGAAAGACTATACTGGCTTTACCGCCCAAGGTTTTAGCCAAGGCAATATATCAGGTGATGGCAGTACCGTGATAGAAATCATATACGCCAGAAACAGCTACAACTTAACCTGGCATCTTGAGAACGGCAGCCTGGAGGGAGATTACACCTTGGGGAATGTAAAATATGGCAGGCCCATCATTGCGCCCCAGGCAGAAAAGGCCGGGTACAGCTTCTCAGGATGGTATCAGGATGAGGAACTTGAAGAACCTTATGTTATTCCTATTACCATGCCGGCTGAAGATATTGATGTTTACGGCAGATTGACTGCTAATAGCGGTATTGCCTATAAGGTTTTGCATTATCTGCAAAACGCCGATGATAACGGGTACACACTCAAAGAAAGCGAAAATTATACCGGTTATACCGATGAAGAGGTTACAGCCTCCGAGAATAGCTACAATTACTTCAACTTTAATGATGATGCGGTTGGAACCCTGTTATCAGGCAGGATCAAGGCAGATGGCAGTCTTAGCTTAAAACTTTATTATGACCGGGAAACCTTTACGGTTGATTATCTGGTGGATGGAGTACCCTACGGTGAGCAAGCCAGATATAAATATGGAGCAACCATTGCTTATCCTGCTAGGCCGGAAAAAGAAGGTTACATATTTGATGCCTGGCAGTTAGACGGGCAGAGCTTTACCGGTAGTATGCCGGGGGAAAACATCGTTCTTACCGCGGCTTGGTCGGCAGGAGAAAAATCCTACACCTTACGATATTTCTTAGAAAGGCTCGAGTTTACCAATGAAAATAACCGTTGGGAATTAATGACTGACGATAGTACAGCCGAAAAAGGGACCTTCGATGAGATAATTACCGTATACCCGGAAAATGATTATGTGGGCTTTGCTACCCCTGATGAAAAAGAGGTTACATTAAACAGCAGTTTATCTACGGTAGACTTCTATTATACCCGTAATAGTTATCATTTGACCTGGAATTTAAAGGGTGGAACACCTAATAATGATTACACCGAAAGCGGACAGGTGAGCTTTGGCACCCCCCTGGTAGCCCCCCTGCTTACCAAGGTAGGGTATAGCTATACTTGGGACCGGGTGATAGCAGAAACCATGCCTGATGAGGATTTGGAATACACAGCCAACTGGACGGCCAATTCCTATACAGTACGGTATAGTGAAGAAGGTTTGGGAACTATTACCGTAGTTTACGGCGGTAGCTATGGTGATTTGCCTATGGCAAGCAAGAGAGGACATACCTTTAACGGCTGGTATACAAATGCCGTTGGCGGTGAAAAAATAGAACCAGCCAGTGAAGTAGCTATACCCGGGGACCATGTTTTATATGCCCATTGGACGGTAAATTCCTATACCCTTAATTGGGATCTAAATGGGGGTACTGCTGCCCCAGGCTACACCACGGGAAGTGTGCCCTATGGTACTGCCATTAATGCTCCGGCACCTGCCAAAACCGGCTATGAATTTGCCGCTTGGGATAAAGAGGTAAAAGAAACCATGCCTGACGAGGATCTTACCTACAAGGCCAACTGGATTCCTAAAACATATACTGTAAGTTTTAATGTAGACGGCTGCGGCAGCATTAGCGTGACCTATGACTGCGCTTATGATGCTTTACCTATTCCCAGCAAAACCGGCTATAAATTTGACGGTTGGTTTACCGACCAGGGGCAAAGAATCACTGAGGGTACAGTGGTGAAGATTACTTCAGATCAAACGCTATTTGCTCATTGGATCGCTGAAGTATACACCTTGACCTGGGATTTGGCAGGTGGTGACGCCCAGGGTGGCTATACTAACGGCAATGTTACCTATGGTACTGACATCATTCCTCCGGTACCAACCAAAGTAGGCTATAGTTTTGCCGGTTGGGATAAAGAGGTATTAAAGACCATGCCGGCCGAAAATCTGACCTATGTAGCCAGTTGGACAGCGAAAACATATAAAGTTACCCTGAATCCCAGCGGAGGCACTATCAATAGCGGAGATATTAAAGAATACACTTATGGAGTCGGGGCTTCTCTGCCTGTGGATATGGTTCGCCCGGGCTACACCTTTGAGGGCTGGTATGTAGGGGATATCAAAGTCGAACGGATCTCGGAAACAGATTTTGGGGATAAGAGCTATTTGGCCAAATGGCGCGTAAACACTTACCAGATTGCCTATCACAATATGGATGGAGCGGAAAACCATGAGAATAATGCGCAAGAGTATACATTTGGCAAAGGCTTGACCCTTGGCAATCCTACTAAGACAGGATATGATTTCCTGGGCTGGTATAAGGATGCAGCCTTTAGTAAGTCTATTTCGGCGATCTCGGATTCCGATACGGGAGATATTGATCTTTACGCTAAATGGATCGCCCAGGTATATAATGTGGCACTGAATACAGACGGGGGCACTTTATCTCTTGGCAGCGATATAAAATCCTACACCTATGGTAGTGCAGTTATACTGCCCACCAGCGATAAAATCAGTAAAGTCGGCTATACCTTTATGGGCTGGTCTGACGGAGATAAAATCGTCAGTGAAATTCCACCCAACAGTACCGGAAATAAATCCTATACTGCTACCTGGTCAATTGTGAGCTATGATATTTCTTATGTATTAAACGGCGGGGTAAACAGTGCGGATAATCCGGCTAGCTACAGTATTATATCCGGGGATATACATTTAGCACATCCGCAAAGATCAGGGTATGTTTTCCTGGGCTGGTATAGAGACTCGGGCTTTGGTACTCCGGTGGGGAGTCCTGCCATCAGTAAAGGAAGCACCGGACCGGTTACATTCTATGCCAAATGGCGGGCCAGCAGTTATACTGTGGTGTTCCATCCCAATCTGGGTTCAGGCACTATGCCTTCGCAAACCTTTACCGTGGGCGAGGAAAAAGCATTGAGTTTAAATACTTTCACCCGCGATGGATACAACTTTGCCGGCTGGGCCAAGTCAGCCGGCGGAAGCAAGGCTTATGACGACGGAGCCACAGTAGTCAATTTGACTCAGACTGACGGCGGGACTGTCTATCTTTATGCTTTATGGTCAACCGTTAATTATTCAATAAGCTATAATCTGAACGAGGGCACCAATAATGATGCCAACCCGCCCTCATATAATGTGGAAAGCCACGGCATTACCCTAAAAGATCCAACCCGGACCGGCGGTTATGTCTTTGCCGGCTGGTACCAAAACCCGGACTTTTCCGGCAACAAGGTGACCCAAATAGAAGCAGGTTCAACCGGGAACCTGACCTTATATGCTTGCTGGAAGCACTACGGGGTATTTAATGTAACCGCCAGCGGCAGTACCTTTACCATTGCCCGTACCGGCGGCCTGGACGGCACCCAAAAGGTGTACTACCGGACCCAGAACGGCTCTGCTGTCGGGGGAACCCATTTTACCCATCTGGATAGGAGCGTGACCTTTAACCAAGGAGAAAAATCCAAAACCGTCACCATTGGGGAAAACCCGATCAGTACCGCCTATGCGGGGAAGGCTGCAACACGATATGCAAACAATGACCGGGTATACTTCTTCGATATTTATAAGGTAGAAGGAGGCGGCAATCTGGGTATCAATACTCGGGCTACACGAACCATGACCAAGGATCCCGGCTTTACCATCGATAGCAGTGCCTTGAACAACTTTAGACAGATTGCCAGTGTTAGTAATAAAAATCAAGAAATATATGAAGGATACGACTGGAGTTATAAAATTACTGTGCCCATCGGGTTGAGCAGTCCGGTTCTGGACAATGATCAATATAGTCCGAATTTGCAAACATATATCAGCAATACCGCTTTCGCAATGAAGGTAAAGCTAGCAGATTTTTATGGCAATGATAGCGGATGGATGATGCATAGATATGTGCTGTTTAACAACCACACCGGCAACGCAAGCTTTGATGCAGACAAGGGAATTGCTGTACCTAATGTTCCCAAAGGCACCAAATGTGCTTTGGTTTACGGTCTTACGGATTCCTCAGATAATTATGACAATTACGGAGTTAATTTACCGGCCAATGCAGGCCCGCTGCCGGCCAGCGGTACAGGACGCAGTGTTTCAGTTTTCGATATCAAACGGGCCGGCGGTCAGGACAGTGGTGATTATGTACTCTATGGACTTGATGAAACTTGCGGTATAACAGCTGGTACCTTTAACCTTGCACCACAAAATTCAAGGTGGATCTTCAACAGTGCCAAATTGTATGCCGCTCCCAAGGATGTAAAAGAGCCTACATTGCTTGATGTTGCTCCTATGGCCAGTTCTACCTTTAATGAAGGGGAGCAGGTGGTTATTGCCTTGGTATTTGATGAGATTGTCCACAGTGCCAACAATGTTTCTATTACAACTACTCTGTCCAACAATCCGTTTACCCTTACCGGCGGAATCGGCACCAACGTCCTTTACTTCTCAGGCACGGTGAGTGGTTACGGCGGCATCGCCCCGACCAAAGAAAGCATCACCATAAACAACAAAGAAAATATTAAAGATATGTGTAATTAAATTAGCAGAAGCAAGGGTGGGAAAAGATTTATTGATTTGCGGGGACAGGTGGGACACGGGCAAGGACACAATGAAATTAGAATCACTACTTCATACGATGCCTGATGGCATACACT
>CAZPSR010000070.1:0-10356 GCA_964589135.1 uncultured Syntrophomonas sp. | reverse complement strand
TTTTAACTAGCTTCCAGGGCCTTTTTTTGTTCACTTTGCTGCAAAATAAAGGATATTATCGCATAATATGGAGATATAAATCAATATTTAGCCTATTAGGAAACTGGTTCTGTATTTGGCGTAACAGGCTAAAGCCGGTTGAGCACATCCATTGGTAAAACCTGGTTCACTAGTTTGGGGTCATGGTACCAACCAGATAAAATCATTTCCTTATATAAAAATTATCTCTTATCTTGTCGATATACGTTAAAATAAAAAGAGATATTATTTACGGGGTAATTATATATGCTTAATGTGCCAAGTGTAAGGATAACAGTTCCGAAAGCTGTCGGGGGAGCGCTAGTTCGCGAAAATCTCATAGATTACATACTTAACAGTCCACAGAAGCTGGCCTATATTCATGCTGCTGCGGGCTTCGGGAAAACCACCCTTTTGTCCCAGATTGCCAATTCAGCCGTATATGCCGTATGGCTTTCACTTGACGGGGAGGAGGATGTTTTTACCTTTGTCAATTCACTTGGTGAAGCAATAAGACAGGCTTTTCCGGAGTTTGACTTTTCCCTATCTGAATATCTGCCCTTTTCCGAAAAGGACAACTTCATACCCATGCTGGCCGGCGCACTGATATGCGGCCTGGAAAATATCCCTCAAGATTTCGTGTTAGTTCTGGATGACGTACATAGCATTGAAGATGCTAATATCAGAAGGTTTATAGTTTGTCTGTTCAGGTATCCGCCTAAAAACGCCAGGATCTGCCTGGGCAGCAGAGTGGCCCCATGGCATGACTTTCTGCCGCTTCAGGTACGGGGCGAGATCACGGAGCTGACCCAGAGGCAGTTGACCTTTACCAGGGAAGAAGCTGCTGCTATTCTGGGTTTTGACGATCCTGCCCTTTACACATCAACCGAGGGCTGGCCTCTAGCTGTCGGCTCTTTTAAGGTATTGCTGGAGAATGGTATATCCATCAAGGATGTTCCTGCTTACGGCAGCGAGACCTTATACTCTTACCTTTTTCATGAATGCATCAGCCACCTGCCCGGGGAGCTGGTGGATTTCCTGGAGAAATCCGCTTCTTTTGACGAGCTGGACCCACAGATGCTGGACCAGGTTTTAAACAGAACGAATACCCGGCTCATACTGGAAAGCCTGGTATCCAGAAATATTTTTACTACCAAAACGGGTGGAGGACTTTACCGCTATCATGCCTTATTCCGAAACAGTTTGCTGGGAACGGGAGACCAGGTCCAAATATCTTTACTGCAGCAGAAAGCCGCCTATTGCTATTATGATATGAAACAATATCCAAGGGCCGCCCGCTACGCCATGGATTCAAAAGACCATGAACTGCTGGAAAAGATAATCCTCTCATGTTACCGGGATTACATAAAAGCTGGCAATTACAATGAGCTACGGATATGGTTCCAGGCCTTAGATGAGGCGGCGGCCGAACCGAGTATAGGAATTCTGGTGGCAAAAGGTGTATTTCTTTCCGTTATCGGGGATTTCGTTCAGGCCAAAGCATCTCTTGATGCAGCCTTGCCTTTATTGGGTGAGGACGACCAAGCCCTATATTTTGAAGCCAAGCTGCACCAGACCAGGGTTTTGCGCAATTTTGTCTCCTTTGCGGAATCAAACCAGCTCTTAGATGAATTGATAGAAAAACTTGACAACCCAGCCTCCGAACTGGCTTATTCGCTTATCATCGAAAAGTTGTACAACCTGTGCTGGGATTCACAAATTAATAAGGCCTATGCCCTGGCCCAGCAAATGATTGAGATATGCGCCAATGTTGGTAATCTTAAGGTCAGGGGTTGGTTTGAGAGGTATTTGAGTGTCATTCACTTTTTCGCAGGTAGAATGAAGGAATCGGTTTATTATTATGAAAAATCCCTTGAACTTCCCCAGGATGATCTTATTTACCTGGGCATGCACAGCACCAGCATCTATGCTGCCAAGGCTTATCAGATGCTGGGAGACAGAAGCCGTTCCTTGTCGGTATTATCAGAGGAACTGCAACGGCTCAGGAACACCGGAAACTATGAAGAAATGTGGGCAGGTTACCTGTTGGCAGCTGAGATCCATTATCAGAATACCTTCATTGACAGAATGAACGGCGTGAATGAGTCCTTTGAAACCGCGGTAAAGTATTTTACTTTGGCGGACCAGTACGCCCCTCTTTACCGGAAGACCGATTTTCAGATGCATTGGGCAAAAATGCAGCGTCTTACCTACAGCCTTATTTTTATCAATACTGCCACAGAAGAGGTGGTACAGGAGATTTCTGCCAATCTTGACCAAGCCGGAGCCTATCTAAAAAGCCTGGTTCTAGCCAGACTTATGGGGTATTATTCCTCCATATTCGATTATCCCAATGCGGTTAAATGTGCAAAGCTGTGCATTGAAACGGGAGAGAGGGCTGGTATCTTCCTTCATTCGTCGCTAGCCTACGGAATACTGGTTAGAGCAGCAATAGATGCCAAGGATTATGAAAAATCTGTCAGTCTGACCGAGCGTTATCTTAAGCTTTGCTCCGATAACGGACTCTATGAGTATTTCAGGTTGCGGAAGGCTTACGAGCCGGTACTGGCCTTTGCCTATGACAACGGAATAGAGCCTGAATTCACCAGAAAGATGATGGAATTTGCCGGACACAGGCCAAAGAAAGCTTATGTGGAGTCCTTGGGCGCCTTTACTGTTTATGAAGATGAAGGCAGGCAAAAGCCTGTAAAAATCAGGTCCAAAAAGGCCCGCGAACTTTTGGCTTTTCTGTTGGATTCAGGTGAACCGGGGGCTACCAAAGAACAAATACATAATGCTATTTGGTGGGAGTCAGATTCAAATAATATTAAAAACTTGATTGCCGTTAACCTGGCGCACATAAAAAAAGACCTTAAATCTGCAGGAATTAATACCTCCGTGATCTACCGGGAAAACCACTATTGTATCTGCCGAGACCAAATTACCTGCGATATCGACCTTTTTGAAAAGTCTTATGAAGAATTTACCCTTCATAATACCAAAGAGGGAGCAAAAGAGCTTCTATCCCTATATAAAGGCGAATACTTATCAGATTTCGAAGCACTTTGGGCTACAGCCAAAAGAATTAGATATCGCGAAATGTATGAAGAAGCCGCCAAGTATTGCCTATAAAATAACTCAGGGTCAGACCCTGGGTTATTTTATGCCGTTCGCCTACCATGTATAAAATAATATAATACCAGGCATGCCAGTAAAACCACAGCCACCATACTATACATCCCCCGGTAACCAATGAAAGGAATAATAAATCCGACCAGTAATGGACCAGTTCCCATTCCCAGGTCAGAAAACATAAAATAGGTTGAATTAGCTAGTCCTAGACGATGGGTCGGGGTTATTTTAACCGCAATAGCCATAGTACTGGATTGAATAGCACCAAATCCAATTCCGACAAAAACTGCTGCCAGTAATAGTTGATAAGCAATATGGCTTTGGCTGAATAGGAACATCCCTAAAGCAAATATAAAAAATGCCGGGTACATTATTATGTTTTCGCCCCGCTCATCAAATAAACGTCCGATAATTGGCCTTAATATAAGGACTACCAGGGCATAGATTACAAAAAAGAAGCTGGCTGCCTCCACCAAATTTATTTTCTGGGCATACACAGCCAGGAAGGAAACGATACTTGAATAACACATGAAAACAATCAAACATATAGTGGCAATCGGAATTACCGGCAACTCAATCAGGTTATTTAGCTTCAAACCGCGCATTTCCTTCATTTGTCCAGCTGTAAGTTCTTTTTGCTCAAGGGTTAAAAAAGGCATGAGCAAAAGGCTGATAGCTGAAGCTAGGGCACAAACGGTAAACATCATATTATAACTGCCATGCTGGCTAATAAACATGCCTAAGAAAGGACCAAGGGCAGTTGCCAGGATCTGACTTAATGAAAAATAGGCAATGCCTTCGCCCTTTCTATTTCTGGGCAGAATATCTGCCACAATGGTTGCTGAGGCAGTTGTAGTTATTCCAAATGATGCCCCATGCCAAAAGCGGACCATAAGAAGAAGAAAAACATTATCTACCCCAAAATATAACAGGGTCATCCCTAAACCACTAATAACTCCCAGGGCAAGCGTCTTTTTATAACCCAAACCTACGAGCAATTTCCCGGCAAAAAGACGCATGGCAAGGGCGCCAATAATGAATATACTTGCCGCCAAGCCCGCTTCACTAGGAGTCGATCCAAATCTCTGCATCGCATAATCAGAAGTGATGACCATTAATAAATAGAAGTTTACTGCAATAAAAAAATTTATAAGGCCGTTAAAAATAAACTCTTTCGTCCATAATTTTGACTGTTCCAAATCTATTACCTCTTTTAATACCACCCATGACAGCGAAACGTAATCCTATTTTAGATTGTGGCTTATCTCCCAGCCCACAGTTGGAGCAGAGCCCTACCCGTGCTGGCTAATAATCATATTTAGATCATTATTAGTTATGAATCCACTATATCTTAGTTTCTATAGAGTCCAATTTTATGATACATTGTAATTGTACCATTAGCTCACAGGAAAATGCATTCAATACTAGAATCTTATTATCATATAAGACATCAGAGAACTGATATGAATGGCTATTAACTTCATCTGCTTAAAGGACTTAAGTGAGACCGTGGCATAAAATCCAAAAATAGCTCGGGGTCAGACCCCGAGTTATTTAACTATGCCTAATTTTTCCCATAATTATTGGAATGGCCCCAGGCAACCTGCGAAAATGCGGTAAGTAGGGGCCTGGAATCCGCAATGGGCTAAGACGGTAATCCAGGCATAATCTAGCATCATGCCTCTACAGGCCCCGGATAGTTCATAATATCTAGAAATAAATTAATTTCATTAACTAAACCTGCTTAGAGGCTTGTTTCATTACTGGAAAAGGAATAGCAATTTTGCCACTGCACACCTGTTTTGGATACAATAAATGAAACTTGCAGAGAAAGGATAAGTATTATGAATAAAAAGCCCGCTAAACTGGTTCTCACTACTATTATGATAATGTTAATAGCTTTTATGGTTCCAGTTTCAACTTATGCTTACCTGGGTGACAGAACCCTCACAGTTGGTATGCAGGGATATGATGTGAATCAGTTACAAAGAAACTTAAACTATTTAGGATACACGGCAGGCTCTGTTGACAGCATATTTGGGGGACAAACCCGGGCGGCAGTCTGTGCATTTCAAAAAGATCATGGTCTTAAGGTTGATGGTATAGTCGGTAAGGCCACCGCTAATACCATGATTAAAAGGGTAAGCGAGGATTCGGCAGATGCCACCAACAACAGTACAAGTGTTAGGGCGAATTCCACTACGCCTTCACGGGGATCTTTTAGCTTTACCAATCAGGATATTTATGATTTGGCTCGGCTAGTCCATAGTGAAGCCAGAGGTGAATCATATGTGGGTCAGGTGGCAGTAGCAGCAGTAGCTCTCAATCGTATGGAGTCAAACAAATTTGCTAATACCTTAAGAGGCGTAATATTTGAACCCCTTGCTTTTACTGCTGTTAGTGATGGCCAATTTTATTTAACCCCCAGTGACACTGCCTTCAAAGCTGCCAGGGACGCTATTAAGGGATGGGATCCAACCGGTGGTGCCCTGTATTATTGGAACCCCAAAACTGCCACCAGCAAGTGGGTATGGAGCAGGAACATTATAACCCAGATCGGGAAACATGTCTTTGCCCTTTAGCAGCACTTTAAAGCAAATAACCTTTGGAATAGATAACTCGGGGTCAGACCCCGAGTTATTTGTACTATAATATTAAAAGGTAGCAAAGCTAATCCCAGATAATGAATAGACTCACTTAGTATTGGTTGATTATATGTAATTATGAAGGGAGAGACATTATTGAAAGAATACGCAGAAAAACTAGTCACGGCAGAGGAAGCGGTAAAAGCAGTTAAATCAGGAGATTGGGTAGCCTACAGTCACTTTGTAATGTTTCCCGAAAATCTCGATCGGGCTTTAGCAATGCGCAAAGGGGAGCTAAAGGATGTAAAAGTAAAGGCATCTACGGGAATGCATCCCGCCCAGGTGGCTTTCATGGACCCGGAGCAAGAATCCTTCATTTACCATAGTTCTTTTTTTAGCCATAGTGATCGGCAACTAGGTGACCGGAACCTGGCTTTTCATATACCAGGCAATTACCGAGAAGAAGTACCCAAATTGTACCAGGGCTACACGGCAAAGCCCAATGTTGCTATGCTAAAAACTACCCCAATTGACCAAAATGGATTTTTTAATTTCGGTACTTCCTGTTCATTTACCCATGCCACCGCTAAAATGGCGGACACTGTTATAGTGGAAGTTAACCAAAACGTCCCCTATTGTCTAGGGGGAGACCATGAAAAGATTCATATCTCAGAAGTAGATTACATTGTCGAAGGGGACCATCAGCCTTTATTAACTTTGCCAGAAGTCATCGCTAGTGAAGAAGACCAAAAAATAGCCTCCCTTATTGTAGAGGAAATTGAAGATGGAAGCTGTTTGCAGCTGGGTATAGGGGGAATACCCAATGCAGTAGGTAGAATCATTGCTGATTCGGATGTGAAAGATCTGGGCTGTCACAGCGAAATGCTGGCAGATGCCTATGTTGATCTATATGAAAAAGGCAAAATGACCGGAGCGAATAAAACCACTGATAGATACAAAATGGTCTACACCTTCGCTATGGGCTCAGAAAAGCTCTATCAATTCATGGATAAGAACCCGGTATGTGCTACCTACTCGGTAGACTATACCAATGATTATCAGGTAATAGCCTCCAATGATAAGGTTGTAAGCATAAACAATGCTCTCCAGGTGGACCTTTTTGGGCAAGTATGTTCGGAATCCCAGGGTTACCGGCATATATCTGGAACGGGAGGGCAGCTTGATTTCACTATTGGCGCTATGTTGTCCAGGGGGGGCAAAGGTTTTATCTGTCTCAAATCCACAAGGGTCCGCCAAGGCCAGCTGATATCCAGGATAGTACCCACGGTGGAAGGAATAATAACGGTTCCCAGGTCCCTGGCTTTTTATGTGGTCACAGAATATGGCAAAGTCATGATCAAAGGAAAAAGCACCTGGGAAATTGCCGAAGCTATTATCTCTATTGCCCATCCTAATTTTCGGGATGAATTGGTGAAACAGGCTCAGAAAATGGGTATATGGACCAAAAGCAACCAGCGATTATACTAATGCAAAGATATGCAAATGGGGATTTTGCGCAATCGCAAAATCCCCATTTAAGTATAAGGCTGGATAGCTTGCAACTCCCGTAGAGGCAACTCATTCCTGGCCTTTAACTATTCACCCAGCATTTTAGAGCTGAATATATTAGATAAAGACCATTATACAATAGAAAGGGGGATTTTATTTTCCAGGGCATTTATTATTTTATCTAATAACTGGGAACAGGAAAGAATTGCTGTCTTACTCTGGTTTTCTCCCACCCTAATTGGTTCTACCGGTTTTGGCTCCTTATCCCCTTTATAAACCGGCACCTTTTTATGAAAGTCAATCCGGGAACTGTTAAGCGATACTTGCCCTTTTTTCATAGCCCATACCCAGCCTATATCAGAGCAAGTTGTCTATGATGAATTGATAGATTATATGATTGGCCTACAACACCTGCTCAAAACTGAACGCAACCTGATATTGAAGTGATCCCCTGTGTTTCATAGGGCAGGCGGAAATAGCCGCTGTATAATAAGCGCTTTTCCGCCTCTCCCAGGTATAGTCTTCTGCCTTGACACTAAGGCTTGAGTATTTCTTAGTTAGGTAAGTTATACCTACATCCAGGCTAAACCTTAGCGATACATTTCCTCAACGGCATCCTTAAAATGATTAATAATGTTCTTGGATTTTAGCTTTAGGGTGGGGGTCATCTCTTCCAATTCAAGGGAAAAGACTCGATTGGAAATGATATATTTTTTGATTTGCTCATATCCTTCCAGTTCCTGATTGGCGGCTTGAATATCCTTATCGATCAAAGCCCGCACTTCAGGATGCTTAACCAGATCATCTCCAACCTTGACGATTACTCCATCCTGCCTTACGAATTGGCTTTCGTCAAAGGTAATCCCCTCTTTGGCCAATTGATTGATCACCGCAGCAAACTTGGGAACCACAATGGCGCCAACAAACTTACGACCATCTGCCACGGCACAGACTGCTTCAACATAGTGAGCGACGGTAAAACGGCTTTCAACCTTGGCTCTAGGTACATTTTTCCCAGTGTCTAGAACCATTATCATTTTTTTGCGATCTACAATTTAGTACCAGTAGTCCTGGTAACTGCTGTTATAAACTGGTACGGCAATATCCCCGGTATGGAAAAATCCATCCTCAGTGAAAGCTTCGGCATCAGCTTGGGGATTGTTCCAATAACCCACAAAAACGTTATCACCCCTTACCAGTATTTCACCATCTTCGGCTAACTTGATCTCACAGGTCACCTTGCTCCGGCCAATTGAGCCAGGCAAAGTTGCGCCCATAATATTCTTGCTAACCGCATTCATGGTCTCGGTGAGGCCATAACCTTCTGTAACCCGAATGCCCATGGCAGCAAAAGCTTTAAACAAGTGAGCCGGCAGGGAAGCTGAAGCTGAATTGGCATAAACGAAGTTCAGACCTAACAAAGACCGCACCTTGGCAAAAACGGTAGCTTGAGCCCACTCATAGTCTCGGGCCAGATCTTCAGGCAAGCCTTGGGCGAAGTCCTTGTCCAGGGACAAATCAAGAAACCCTTCATCATCACTATGATAAGCCATGACTCTTTCCCCAATATCCATAGCCTTTTCGAAGGCAGCTTTGGCTTCCGGTGAAGCTGAGGCCGCATCTCGCATGGCCATATATATTCTTTCAAAAATCCGGGGTACACAGCAAAACCAGTGGGGATTAAAAATCTGCAAATCCCGCAAAACGGTGCTGGAACTCTCGGCATAGGCGATGGTTTGGCCGGTAGACAAGGACAACATCTGTCCGCATTGTCTCTCATAAGTATGGGAAAGGGGTAGAAAACACAGATTGATATCAGAGGGTTCGAAATAATAATTACCCCGGAAAAAGTTTATAGTGTCTCCCAAGGCCGAGGACATAAAAGTGTAATGGGTATGAACAACGCCTTTGGGGTTACCGGTTGTTCCAGATGTATACACTATGGTGGCTATATCCCATAGATTACAGCTTTCACTGCTTTGTATATATTGGGAGCGATTCTTGACCGCGTATTTTCTGCCCCTTTCCATCAAGCTGCTCAAATGGATAAATCTCTGGTCAGGAAGTACCGCCTCATCGTCAAAAACAATAACCTTTTCCAAGGCCGGCATATCACCAAAGGATTTTAATATCTTTTCTATGCCCGCACTGTCCTTTACATACAGGTACCTGCTGCCTGAGTCATTGATAATGAAGGTCATCTCCGGGATGGAAAAGCTGGGGTAAAGGGGAACCGTAACTGCAGCACTACAGAGTATAGAAAAGTCAGCCCATAACCACTGGGGACAGTTTTGGCTCATAATGGCCACCCGGTCTTGCCGTTTAAGGCCTAAACTCATTAGCCCACAGGCCAGGTCTTGAACCTTCGCCCGCACCTGCCCATAGGTAAGGCAAGCTAATTCTTGGGGTTTGCTGAAGTCGGGCTGAAACCACTGACACCTCTTATCTGCATATTTGTTAGTTGACCTGTTAAACATGGCCGGAAGGGTAGACAAAATCAGATGCTCTCTCGAAATCTTTGAACCAAATAGCATAACTATTCCCCCCTAATCAATTTATTACTCTAATGATGCAAGATCAATACCAGCTTCATACCAACCGGCTTAGAGACCTTGCTTTGTGGCTTTGCTCAACAAATGAGCTGATTTCAACATTTTTAAACTGTATAATATTCAGACGACAATGTATAGTTCTTACCCAATCACAGGGACCGGGTCCTCTATTCATTGTTCAAAACCCAGGAATACACTCAATCTGCTAAGCCACGTTATTTGCCTGATTGCTAAACCATTGTTCATTTTTCTTGAGGCCAAAGAAATCAATGGGCCTTTAGCCAGCAGAAAAAACAGCTTGTCAATAAAAATCAACAAGCTGCTGTATAAATTGGGTTGCGATTATTCCTAAAATGTTTTCAGAGCATTGCTGTCCAATATTTGTTCTACTTCTTCATATCCGGTGGGAAATGCGAAGTTGTAGCGGGCAGGCAATGCCAATACATAGGTGGAATTCCGGCCTAGTTCTTTAGGTGGGATTGGTGCTGCACCAATACTGAACCCTCTTTGCTCAAGTAGGTTCCATTGGGCTTGGGTAAACACCATTATGGGAATATCCT
>CAZPSR010000069.1:0-10377 GCA_964589135.1 uncultured Syntrophomonas sp. | reverse complement strand
ACCGATTATCCTCAGCTAAATAAAGATATTACTGTGGATGTGGCAATAATTGGCGGGGGTATTGTTGGTATCAATAGTGCCTATCTTCTGAACCAGGCAGGCTTAGAGGTAGCAGTCATTGAAGCAGATCGAATCCTGAATGGTACCACCGGACATACCACGGCTAAAATCACTTCCCAGCATGGAATTATTTATTCAACCCTAAAAAAGCAAATGGGCTCAGAGCTGGCCCAGCAATACGCCGAGGCTAACCAAAACGCTATTAGGCAAATAGCCCAAACAGTGAAGAAAAATAGTATTGAATGTGATTTCAAATGGTCTCCAGCCTTTATTTACACCCAGAGTGATCAGTATATTCAGCAACTGGCAGACGAAGCCAACGATGCTTTGAGCTTAGGAATTAAGGCCAGTTATTCTGATAGCCTCCCCCTCCCCTTTGCGGTTAAAGCCGCCCTGCGCTTTGACGATCAGGCCCAGTTTCACCCCTTGAAATACCTGAAGGCTCTGGCTCAACTATCATGCGATAAAGGTCTTTTAATCTTTGAAAATACAGAGGCCCTTGATATTGATCAAGCCCATAAGCTTAGTGTAGAAACCCGAAACGGTCATAGGGTTTATGCATCGAAGGTCATTATTGCTACCCATTTTCCTTTTTTTGATGGAGGCGGCCTGTATTTCAGTAAAATGTATCAAGATAAATCATATGTAGTTGCGGCCCAAATTGAAGAAAATTTCCCTGACGGAATGTTTATAAGTGCAGAAGATCCGGTCCGCTCCCTGCGCTCCCAGCCTTTGGAAAAGGGAGAGCTGGTTTTATTCGGGGGTGAACACCACAAATCAGGCCACGGTGAAGACAGCAATGTTCATTATGAAAATCTAATAAGCTTTGCCCAGGAAAACTTTAAGCTGCGAAACATACTCTATAGATGGTCTACCCAGGATTGTATGACAATTGACCAAATTCCCTATGTTGGTAACCTGACTGCCAAAAGCCCGCAGCTTTATGTTGCTACCGGTTTTGGAAAATGGGGCATGACTAATGGAACAGCTGCAGCCATGATCCTGGCTGATTTAATAAAGAAAGGGGATAACCCATGGGCCACAGTATATAGCCCCTCCAGGTTTTTTACCACTTTATCCAGTATTAAATCTTTTATCACCCAGAACGCAGACGTGGCCAAGGATCTTTTGTCCGGAAAACTGGAAAGCCTTCCTACTACCAGTGACTTGCAAAATGGCGAAGCAAAAGTTATCAGCTATGAGGGAGATCGAATAGGAGTATATAAAGCTGAAAACGGACAAGTTCATATGATCGATACTACCTGTACCCATCTGGGCTGCGAGCTAACCTGGAACGATGCCGAGAAGACCTGGGATTGTCCTTGCCATGGCTCCAGATTCTCCTATGAAGGTGATATTGTAGAGGGCCCTGCCATAAACCAGCTAAACCATGCAAGTGATGAAGCTAATAAGGTGGAAGCCAAAGTCTTTCAATAGTGGTTGAACCAGGCCGATTAAACCCGGATACCAACCGCTTTATCCAATGAACTTAAGAAAATTTGGTAGTAAATAAATAGACCGCCTTGAAGAAGGCGGTCTAAAGATCAAGAGGAAAGGCAACGGTCCTTAAATCCTGTTTCATCAGCGTTGATTAAATAACTATTCTTTTACAAACATTACTGCACATTTGGCCGCTTTTATTACGTAATTAGATACACTACCAAGAACTAAACGATTTATACCGACTTTATTACGTCTTCCCATTATGATTAAGTCGATATCGAGTAACTCAGCAGAATTGACCAAGTTGGGGCCAATCTTAGCCAGGCCGGGTTTATCCTCTATTACTTTGCTTTCTATTTTTACTCCTTGGCCTTCGGCTTTTTTTAACGCATCGACAATAATCTCATTTAGTTTCTTACGATCCTTTTCCATGAGGGTATTCACAGCATCCACGTTAGGGGTTTCAAAACTTTCAAAAATACTAAATGGGTTAAATATGCTTACCAGGTATAATTCAGCAGAAATGCATTTGGCAATATTTATAGCAAAATCCAGAGCTTGATTGGCTTCATAACCACCGTCATAAGCTACCATTATCTTCTTAAACATAGAATACCATCCTTACTATATATTTTGCTCCGCAATGTTGGGGGCTTTTGACAATAATATTATAGCCCCTAATGGGATTACTCAAACCCTTAGACTTACAGATCTAAATCCAACCGCCCTTTTTTCCTTTAGGTTTTCCTCAAAATCTTGAATTCAGCAATTCCAGCCTTTATCGCCACAGCTTCAAGCTCCTTCACGGTAAGCCAGGATAACCTTTAGGATGCTGCCTCCCATACTCTGGGATAAATCAAAATACCTCCTGAATGAAGCTATTTAATACTAACAAAGGGATAGAAATTCTTTTTCATACTGGCTCGCAATTCCCCTCTCAACTGGGGATGGGCAATTGAAATCAATTCTTTGGCCCGTTCGCTGCGGGATTTATATCTGAGATTGGCTATACCATATTCGCTAACCACATATTGGGCATAAGTGCGGGGTACCGTAACCGGTGACCCTAAAGGCAACTGGGGAACTATGGAAGAACATAGGGAACCATCTGGCATAGTCCGGGAAGAACTGAGCAAGGTGATACCCTTGCCTCCTGCTGACCAGTAGGAACCAATCATGAAATCCAACTGCCCCCCGGAACCGCTGATCTGAGTATGACCCACTCCCTCGGAATTAATTTGCCCACTCAAGTCTATCATCAAAGCCATATTCATAGCTACCACATTGGGGTGCTGAGCAATAAAAGCAGGGTTATTGGTGTAGGAGGAAGGATAAAACTCACAGGCCGGGTTTTCTCTCACATAGTCATACATTTCCTGGTCTCCCATACAGAAGGTGGCTACCGTAACCCCTTTGTGAAATGGCTTGTGCCTATTGGTTACGATACCTTTGGCCACCAGCTGAGGCAAACCGATAGGAAACATTTCTGTCAGTACTCCCAGATCATGTTTGCCCTCTAAACCACATACAACTGCCTCAGGTATGCCCCCTATTCCCATTTGAATGGTATCCCCATCATTAATCAATTCCAGTACATATTCAGCTATGCTCTTATCTATTTTACTGGGGGTGCCCCGGCTAAAAATAGGTATGGGGGTTGAGTTCTTTACAAAATAATCAAATTCCGAGATGTGCATCCAGTTATTACCATAGATTGTGGGCATCTGTCCATTTACTTCTCCTATGCTTACCCTTTGTTTTCCCGATGCTCTTCCTTCCCTGATTGCTTCCATGGTATAAAAATTGGTCAAACCCAGATTTACATAGCCCTGCTCATTGGGCGGAGTGACCATGGCAATAAATATATCTGATTTATGCCAGGTTTTTTGGGCCAGATCTGAACTCATAACCGGATAAAAATCGGCCTGCTTAGCATTGTTCATCTTTCGGCCAGTGGCAATACTGAAACCTGGCATATAATTAATATGGCCATCTAATTGCATCATATATTCAGGATCCAGGAATTTATAAGGGTACAAGGCAATAGTATCCAATATTCTGACCCCCTGCAATTCCTGATAGCGATCCAATATGGCCTGGAATAAATCAGCTGAGCCAGCTCCAATAGCCAGACCGGTACCCACTACATCTCCGGATTGAACCAATTGGGCTGCTTCCTCCAAAGTTATCAACTTTTTTTGATACTCCTTTTTCCATAGCATTAAGATCTCCCCCTTCATGAATTAGAGCATTTATCACTTGTTTCTAGCTCTTCGGCATAAGTGAAGGCCGGACGGGCAGCAGCCCCAGCGGAATATTTATCACCTGGGAATACTCTATGTCCTAAGCTGACTCTGGTTCCAATCAAATTCATATTTACCCGCTTAAGATCAACATCTTCTAAATTACCCATGATCCAGGGCCCCTCCTCCAGTTCAACCATTACTATGGTAATGGGCAATTCATTTTCCCTTCCTTCGGAATTAAGATATGAAGTGGTGAAGGTAATGATTTGCCCCTTCCCGCTTAATTCCTGTACCTCCAGCTTGGTTCCGGCACACTCCTGGCACACCATCATAGGAGGACAGGTTATGGTCCCGCAGTCTGCACACTTCAAGCCTAATAGTTTGTTTTGCTTGAGTGCTTTATTATAATCCTTGAAAATAATTTTGTATTCCATGTTAAGCCCTCCTTTATTGATTGGAAAAGATAACACTTACCAAGACTCCATCACCACCCAGGGTGTCCATGAGCCCGTACCTGGCTTCATCTACCTGTCTTCCCTCTTCTAACTGCCCTCGTAACTGACGGCTTAATTCATAGGCCTGGGATACTCCGGTTGCTCCAATGGGATGTCCTTTGGCTTTTAATCCACCCGACATATTGATGGGTATCCTGCCTTCCAGCCTGGCTTCCCCTCTCTCCCAGGCTTCTCCGGCGGTACCAAATTCAAATAATCCCAGTCCCTCGGCAGCAATAATAGCGGCAATGCTGAAACAGTCATGGAGTTCACAGACATCAATATCCTGAGGGCTAAGGCCAGCCATCTGATAAGCCTGCTGGGCAGCCAGCTCCCGGGCTCTCAACCGGGGTAAACACCGGTATTGGGAGCTCAACTTGCCGGAGGAAGTCTGCCCAATTCCGCTAATATAAACGGGCTGATTGGTAAGCTTCTTGGCCACCTCTTCAGAGGCCAGGACTACTGCAGCTGCTCCATCTGAGAAAGGACAGGCATCATGCAGTTGTATGGGAGTGGTAACCATGAAGCTACTTAGGACCTCCTCTTTAGTCAACTGCTTTTGAATTTGGGCATGGGGATTTTTCATAGCATATTCGTGCGATTGGACTGAGACTGCTGCCATCTGTTCTTTGAGCCGCTCCAGGGATATTCCGTAGCGGTGGGCATAGAGGTGGGCCAGTAGGCCAAAAGCAGCAGGAAAGGTAAAACCGGCTGGAAACTCATAACGGCTGTCGCCAAACATGGCAAAGGTTCTGGTAGCTAGAGCGGTCCCCATGGCAGTTGCCCTTTCCACCCCCCCTACCAGGACCACATCATAATAACCGGAAGCTATCCATATAAATGCATCTCGCAACGCCAAACTACCTGAGGCACAAGCCCCTTCAAACCTGGTAGCCGGAACGTTAAAACAGCCAATGTCATTGGCAAAAAAGGACTGTACCATACCCTGCCCCTCGGAGAAATCCCCCAACACATTGCCCACATTTACCGCCTGAATGTCTTTTACCTTCAAGTTTGATTCGATGATGGCATCTATCGCTACTTCCGCTAACATTTCTACCGATGTTTTGGGCGAGTTATAGCAAAACTTGCTATGCCCCCCGCCCAGCACCACAACTCTTCTCATATTAACTCCTCCTATCCATAATGGCTCCAGGCTTTAAGCTGAGCCGGCCCCGGTTAATAAAAACAATAGCCTTTCACAACTGGCGAATATCTCTGGTCATCTTTGGTCAAGAAGAGGTCTTCAGCGAATACTAACGCAAAATCTATGCCAGGTCTGTAAAGGCCTAAATTCAGGCGATAAGCCCATTTGCCTTTTCCGGACCAGGCGTTTTGGCAGTGGGAAGAAAAAGTTAAGCAGGCAAACTTGCAGGACTGTACTGCAGATTTGCCTGCTTATATTAGCGGCAATTGGCATAGGGCGATATATAGGCCTTTTTAAACCAGGCCAGGCAGAAAGGCAAAGATTGGGGTAGGGCAATATTGCGGCGGCTTTTTCAACAGTAGCGGCATTATAAAGAAAACACTGTGCAAAAGTGAAGGTAAGTCTAGGTCCTAAAGATTAACGGTAAAGAATTAGGACAGGCGTTAAATGGGGTCAAAGGGGAAGTAAGGCTTATATCCTGTGCTCACCCAAAGCTATCCCATACTTGGCAGCTTTCCTGAGCACGGTGGAAGGATCTACTTTGAGTTCCTGGGCTATCTCCCGGGTCAGCCGATAACGGGTAACGGCTTGTTCCAAAATCTGCTTTTCCACTGCTTCAACTGCTTCCTTGAGGGGCAGTATTCCTGAAACCTTAATTTGGGGATGGGTAGGCTTAGAGATATGGTTTTTCAGATGCAAAGGCAGGTGTTCTACCGTAAGTGTATTCCCAGCTATGGTAACTACCAGTCTCTCCACCAAATTCTCCAATTCCCTCACGTTTCCGGGCCAATCATATTCCATCAGGATATCGATGACATGGTTTGACCATACTTTGTTCATCTGGTATTTCTTATTAAATAGCTTAATGAAGTGGGCCAGCAAAAGGGGTATCTCTTCCTTTCTGTCCCTAAGGGGGAAAACCTCAATGGGAACCACATTTAAGCGATAATACAGATCTTGACGAAACTCGTTCTTTTCCACCATATCCAGGATATCCCGGTTAGTTGAGGCCAAAATGCGTACATCAATGGGTATGGTTCTTTCTCCTCCTACCCGGATAAGTTCTTTGTTTTGGACCACCCGCAGCAAGTTGGCCTGTAAATTAAAGGGCAGCTCACTTATCTCATCCAGCAGCAGGGTACCTCCACTAGCCAGTTCAAAATAACCGGCCTTGCCCCCTTTTCTCGCTCCGGTAAAAGCTCCATCTTCATAGCCAAATAATTCAGTCTCCAGTAGGTGATGGGAAATAGCACCACAATTGATTTTAATGAAAGGGCCATCTTTTCGGGGACTGTTCTTATGTATGGTCTCAGCAATAAGCTCTTTTCCGGTTCCCGATTCTCCACTTATCAGTACCGTAGAATCAACCTGAGACAGACGGATCACGGTCTCTAATAATTCCTTCATTTTCTGGGAACAAATAATGAGCTTTTCTGAACCGGAATATTTTATCCGCAGGGAACGCAGCTCGGACTCATAGTGTTTGCTCAACCCCTGAGCCTGTTCCAGTTGCTGTTGCAAACGCATCAATTCAGTGATTTCTCGCACATTGGAAACAACCCGAAATATTTTCCCCTTTCTATCGAAAACAGGAGTGCCAGTGCTTAAGGCGGTGGCACCGGTCATGGTCTTCTGGATAATGGTCCTGGGCTTTTTTTCTTCTAATACTAGAGCACTTACCGAGGCCGAAACCACTCCCTTTTCCTTAACCAGGGCCTCAACACTGCGGCCCAAGAGTTCCTGGCGGGGAAATCCGGTGAGTTTTTCAAAGGCTTCATTCAACCTTAGGGTGATTCCATCTCCATCCGTAAGATAGATGCCATCATGGGAGGATTCTATAATAGCATCCAGTTCAGCATTTAATTCTTTTACGTTTTCCAACTCCCGGGATATGCTTTCCAATTCCGAAATATCCTGCAGAACCGCTACCGCCCCAATTATCTGGCCGCCTTTTCTAATTGGGGTGCGATTGGAGATGAAACTACGATGATTCAATTCAATTTTCTGCACCGGTTTGCTCGCTCCGGTATCCAGAACTTCCTTTAGCCCACTGTTAGGAATGACTTCCATTATATCCCGACCTCGAACTTTACCGCTTTTTAAACCCAGAAATTTCTCAGCCGCCCGATTCAATACACTGATTTTGCCATAGCTATCTGTACATATAATTAAGTTATGGGTAGAGTCCAATATAGCTGAGAATTCGGTGGCCATGGAGGTGAAGGAATTAAAATAGGCTCGGGCCAGGTCGGTTCTGGTAATCATCCCCCTAATCAGCTTCTTATCCACCACTGGCAGTCGTCCTACCTTACTATCCAGCAGATCTATCACCTGGTCTTCCGGATGCCCCAGAATAAGATCCTGCTTCATTAGAGCTGCTACCGGAGTGTGAGGGTTAAGATCCTGGGCCATCCCTCGATATACATGGCTCTTGGTGATTAACCCCAGCAATTCTCCCTTTTCGTTGGCAACTGGGGCCCCATCTATTTGCTGCTCCAGAAACAGTTGACTGGCTTCTTTTATAGTATGGGAAGGCTTTAAAAGCAATAAATCAGTACTCATGATTTCACGTAATTTCATAATAAAAACCTCTTTTGCAGGGTTTTCCATAATTCAAAAATCCAGCTGCTCATTTGAGCCGAGCCAAGAATCTTTTAGATCCCCCTTACTGGAAATATAGGGTGATCCTAACCCCAGGGAAAATTCCCACATTAATTTCCGGTACCGCAAACACCGCATTATCAGCATAGATTTTTAAATCGTGGTTAAGCAGGCTTTCCATACCACCGCTGAAAGCAACTCCGCCACCATGAATACTATTAAGTTAAGGCGTTTCCTTAAGGCTGACCTTGGTAGATTATTTGGCTGATAACACGAAGTATGCAAAATCCAGTTATTAAATAATATTTCTTTAAAAGTTATGTTTTTCCTCTATTAATAAGCTCTAAGCCCGCCCCCTTGAAAACAACACCCTTGATCCTATCCCGGATCAATCCATTCTACGGCAGGCCTCCCTCCTGTTCCTCCATGCCCAATTATACTTATGCCAGAAATAGATAAGACCGCCTTATAAACAAGGCGGTCCCATAAGTTGCTTTTTAACTCACCATTCGAGCATCGATTAAATTCCCCTTAGTAAGTCTGGTTAATCTCTAAGGAATCATTCCGGTTAACTGCCATAAAGGAACTGAAGCCAGTAAGGCCACTATATTCAAAACCGCATAGGCTACCGACATTTTAATGGTTTGGGAATGTTTAACCATACCATCTGCTGCATAGTTGGCCGCCAGGAAAGTGGTATTTTGATAGATTACATTCCAGAGGTTAACTGAACATAACACCGCAAAGGCTGTTACCAAGGGGTTAATGCCCGCTGCTATAGCCAGCGGAGTCAATAATACCACGAAGATAGTCAAGGTAGCGGTTTGTGATACCAGAACAAAGCGCAAGAAGAACAGTAAAACTGCTAAAACCACTACAAATACATACATGTTGGACATAAGCGGGAATATATAGGGACCCACCATTTCGGCCACCCATCTATCGATGCCTAAAGCGGGAAATACCGCAGCCAGGTTAATAATACAACCTATAAAAATTATGGAATCCCAGGCGATCTTGGAACGAAAATCAGGCCGTTCCATAATTTTGAAGCCCAGCATCAAACATAAAGCGGTCAATGCTACCAGGGTAGCGGAAATCCCATGGGCCCTTTCGGTCATCCACATAAGCAGGGCAACACCCAGGATAATCAAGACTATTTTTTCGTTTTTGCTCATGGGTCCCATAGCTTCTTGTTGTTCTTTTATATACCCATGGCCCATTTCTACTTTTTCTTTAGGTTTGTACAAGATCTGGATAGCAAAATACGCACCAACGGTTACCACAAGTCCCCAAACCCAGGTCGAAGAGAGCCATGACATCCAGGTTATAGTACCGCCAATATCTGGGGGAAGCAGACCTATTAAAGTATAGTTAAAGAAAGATGCGCTTAAAAACATAGGATAGAGGACCCCCAAGGACATAAACATGGCGGCAAAAAGCCCGCCCATACCTTCACTCTGTTCTTTCAAGCCCAGTTGATGTCCAATCGCTTTGGAGAAAGGGGCTACAATAGAAACTTTGGCAGTAGCGCTGGGGATCAAAGGGTTAAGGATTACACCCACAGCAAAAATAGCCGTTGTCATACCTTTGTAGGTAGCCGGAAATTTACTCATAACCAACAAGGCGGTCCGGGCCAAAAGCCCACTTTGGGCTACCCCCACTCCCATTCCTAAAGCACCTACCAACAGCCAAAAAGTGGTGCCAGAAAAAGCGGCAAAAGCAGTGGTAAAAGGAACCACCTTGAATATCACCCAGGCAGAGCACATTAATATTGCGGTAACAAAATCAGGCAAGACCTCTACTATCCACCAGGTTACCGCACAAATGAATACACCTAATGCTATCATAGCATTGGTATCCAAGGAGGCTGGGGGGTTGATCAGGGAGACAATTATTCCAAGAATAATCCCTGCAATTCCTCCTATAGTCTGTTTAAGACTCAATCCAAACATTTTTTCTCTCCTCTCATTAACTCCCATTAACCGACAGAACATCCAATAACGAATTAAAGCGGTATAACGCTAGCACCTGGATTCCCCTCAAACCCCAAGCCTTGCGATATAATACTTATCTGGTTGGCCTGCAATAATTCATATCAAGATTGGATTCAACTATTATTATACTTAACAGGCTATATTTTACGGACAGTGCTGGATATGGGCAAAATTGGATAAAAAAAGACTATAAGAGCACAAAAAACTGGGAGTAATATCTATCACCCAAAATGCCAGATTAAAAAAAATATTGATACTTAACTGCAATGATTGAATTATTATAGCATTTTCCTTCCGGTAATAATCCCAGCCAGAAATGCCTTCATAGTCTATCGTATTAAGCCAATTAAGGTAATTCCGAACCTTCCCCTTCAACTGGCCGGTCTAAT
>CAZPSR010000068.1:0-10435 GCA_964589135.1 uncultured Syntrophomonas sp. | reverse complement strand
TACTCTTTTGCTGGCGATCGCTTTTACTTCTTCGCTTTCATCCAGGAGCTGATCACATACCAGCTGATCAAAGGGAATCAGACTCATCCTTTCGGCAGCATCTTTAATGTCCACCTGGGAGAAAAAAGCGTTTAGTAAATTCAACATATTAAAAAAAAATTCCTCAGACCATAGCTGAATCTGGTCCTCATCTATCTTTCCGTCAATAAGATCAAACTTGCTCATCTGCTTCCTCCTTAACTATGGCCTGGCTTCTGCCCGGGCTTCCTGTGCTCCGCTTGGCCCCAGGCTTTACTTTATTCTCTATTATATATTTTAGCCCTAAAAATGTACATTCCAGCTGCTAGGGGCGGGCGGTGAAAGACTGCCCCTACTTATTTGGGATGGGAGCAGGGGGCTTGAGCCAACTCCAGGCGGCATATTACTGCTTTGATAGCAAAATAGCTGATCTGCTCAGGTAAAGCTTCTTTAAGGGGTTTGAGTTTTTCCGTGCCCAGATCCTTTACTGCAGCCCGAATCAGCTCTTCTTCTTCAGCAGTGACCAGGTCCGGCCAGTTAAGCTCATATCCTTCCCGGGCGCAGCGGAGCAGGTGATCCTGTATAGTCAAATGAGTCAGTTCCCGTTCTCGGGCGATTTGGCTGATATTGTTTCCAGCCTGGTATAGGTTCCAGCTCTGAATATGACTGGGCATTTTAGGCTCCTTGGCCGGCTTTTCATTAGTTATATTGGGGCTGCCTATTTCCAGCTCTGAGCTTTCCTCTTCATCAGCAGGTTCTTGCTGGTCCCTCAGGTAGTCCTGAATCAGCTCTATAAACAACTGTCCGTATTTCTCCATTTTTACCTGACCCACCCCACTGATGGCCAGCATGGAGACGAAATCCTGGGGTTGATGCAAACTCATCTGTTTAAGGGTGAGATCATGAAAGATTACGTAAGGAGGAACTTGCTCTTGCCTGGCTATTTCCTTGCGCAGCTCGGAAAGCCGGCGGAAGAGTTCATCGTCGGGCTGGGATTGGACTTTACTGGGTATCCTTAAATGCAGCTGGGCCTGACTCCTCAATACCGGAATAGCCCGGGAGCTTAACTTTACCACTGGATACTGGCCTCCGGTGATCTGGAGGTAGTCTTCTGCCACCAGTAGATTGATCAAATCAACTATCTCCCCTATAGTCATATCATGCATAATGCCGTAAGTAGACAGTGCATCCAATTTCAGCTGCTGGATGCGCTTGTTTTGGGAACCCTTCAAGACTGATGCCACCAGTTTAATCCCATATTGTTGGTTCATGCGTAGTATACAGGAAAATATTTTTTGCGCCTCGATGGTCATATCGGTGCTGACATAGGCCTGATTGCAATTTGCGCAGTTGGCACAATTGGCAGGCAATTCCTGTTCCCCGAAATACTCCAGTATGCTCTGGCGCAGGCAGCGGGTGGTATGACAGTAGTCGATCATTAGCTGCATTTTCTTATATTCTTCCCTTTTCCGGACCGGGGAAGAAATGCTCTGCTCAATCAGGTATTTCTGGGTTTGCTGGTCAGCCGAACTGTATAAAAGAATGCATTCACCCCTTTCCCCATCCCTGCCGGCCCGGCCTGCTTCCTGATAGTAGGACTCCAGGTTGCGGGGCATATTGTAATGAATCACATAGCGGATGTTGGACTTATCAATTCCCAGGCCAAAGGCATTGGAGGCCACCATAAGCTTAATCTCATCATAGATAAAAAGATCCTGGGTCTGGTTTTTTTCCTCATTGCTTAAACCGGCATGGTAGCGCCCTACCCTAATCCCCAGGGATTTCAGATGGAGGTATAGCTTATCTACTTCCTTGCGGGTAGCCGCATAAATAATGCCTGACTGATTAAGATGATCAAGCAAATAGCTTTCCAGGTATTTCTTTTTATCAGCTGCTTTTACCACTGAAAAATACAAATTGGGACGATCGAAGCCTACCAGATATATACTGGGGTCCTTTAGTGATAATAAACGGATGATATCCTCCTGCACCAGCTTACTGGCGGTAGCAGTAAAGGCGGTAATAACCGGCCGGTAGGGCATAGATTCGATCCAGGGAGCAATTGCAGCATAACTGGGACGAAAGTCGTGGCCCCACTGGGAAACGCAATGGGCCTCATCAATGGCAATCATGGATATTTTGGTGCTACCGGCTAAGCTGGAAAAGTATTCCGAGTTGAGACGCTCGGGGGCCAGGTAGAGCAGTTTATAGCGGCCCTGGGCTAGCAGATGCAAACGTTTCCGGATTTCCCCCTGGCTCAGGGCGCTGTTGATGTAAGTTGCCGGGAGACCCAAATGCTCCAGGGCATCTACCTGGTCTTTCATCAAGGCGATCAGAGGTGATACTACAATGCTTATTCCGGGCAAGAGCAAGGCCGGAATCTGATAGCACAGGGATTTGCCCCCACCAGTAGGCATTATCCCCAGTGATTCATGGCCCTCCAGGGTATTCTGGATAATAGCCTCCTGACCCGGTCTAAAATCACTGTAACCAAAATATTTTTTTAACACCTGCTTGATTTGAGTATTCAAGATATCCTCCCTTCCGGGTCTGGCCTACAAAATGCAACCCCGTTCCAGATTTGAGATAATCTTAGTCAGTGCTAGTCTTACTGACGATGCTGATCAACATCGAGGTTAACACCTGAAATGCTTATTGGCAATTATGAGCAAAGACTATCTTGTTTTTGAATGATTTTGCTATTATGAAGCAAAAGGCAATAAAGACTATGCTTGTAGGGGTAGACAATAGCTGGCGGTCAAAGACCGCCCCTACAATTGGGAACATGTATCCCACCAACATATCGATATGATGTATGTCAGTAGGGCCTTTAGTCTCCCCTGGTCCGAAAAGTCTCAAAAAGTGCAAGCTGGGTTTACAGTGGAAGATGCTGCACTATTTCAGTGCCCAAAATCAGCCTCTTAGTCCTTAAAATGGTCAAAACCCTCAAGTATTGAGCACTTTGACTTCTCTGACATAGCTTTGACATTCTTGGGCTATAGCCTGCAATTGCTCCCGGCTATAAGGCTTAATACTGCCATAGTCAGGGTGCAAGGTATGCTGGGGGTTAAACTGTTGCAGGCTGTACCGGGCTGCCCCTTGGATATAGCGGGCAATATCCACGATGTCTTCTGGGGTATGCAAAAGAGGTACTATGGTGGTTCTGAACTCCACCTCAATAAGTGAATTTTGCAACAGATAAATGGAACCCTTGACCTTAAGAAAGTCTTCCGAGCTTAAGCGGCCGCCACAGGCCTCCAGATATCTCTTGTATTCCAGTACTCCCTTGATATCCATAGCCACATAATCCAGCTGGGATTGTTCTATAAGCTGAGCCAGTACCTCAGTCTGGCTGCCGTTGGTATCCAGCTTGGTTTTATAGCCCAGCTCCTTTATTTGACTTAAGGCCCGGGGCAGCTCGGGGTTAAGGCAGGGTTCGCCTCCGCTTATGACCACGGCATCCAGAAAAGCCTTTCTCTCCCCCAGTAATTCCATTATATCCTGCCAGGCCAGGTATTGGGCTCCGATCTTTCCCGGCTTTATCAAGAGGTGCCCATTATGACAATATGGACAGCAGAAATTGCAGCCCCGGGTAAACAGCACAGCCGCTATTTTCCCGGGGTAATCTACCAGGCTTTGTTTTATCATTCCAGCCACTTTCATTATAGTATATACTCCTGTTAGCCTATCTTATAGGTTCTCCGGTTGACAAATTCCTGCTGTTTTCCTTCGTTCCACTGGTCTACCGGCCTCAGATAACCTACTACTCGGGAATAAACCTCACAGCAGGTTTCAGTACCTTCCCCGGCACAAATGGGACAGGTGGAATGCTCACCGCTCAGGTAACCATGCTGGGGACAGATGCTAAAGGTAGGTGAAATATAGTAATAGGGCATGTGGAACTGTTCGCAGGCCTTCCTGATCAGGTTTTTCACCGATTGGTTATCTGGCAGGGCCTCACCCAGGAATATATGGAAGGTGGTACCTCCAGTATATATCTTTTGCAGGGGATCCTGCAGCTTCATGGCCTGGTACAGATCATCGGTGTATCCCACCGGCAGGTGAGTGGAATTAGTATAGAAAGGCTGGGCCCCCTTTTGCACTACATCATCCTGGTTGGCCACTAGGATATCAGGATAGCGAGCCTTGTCTTTGCGGGGCATGCTATAGCTTACTCCTTCGGCAGGAGTTGCTTCCAGATTATACAGATTACCGGACTCTTCCTGATAAGCCAGGATCCTGGTCTGCATAAATTCCATAACTTCCAGGGCAAATTCATGCCCGGCTTCACTGCCGATGTCTTCACCCAGGAAATTCAGGCAAGATTCATTCATTCCTACTAATCCTATGGTAGAGAAATGATTAAGCCAAAACTGTCCCGAGGACTCTTTAACCGCCCGCAGGTAATAGTAGGAATAGGGATATAGGCCGGATTCAGTCAGGTTCTCCAGTACCTTTCTCTTTATCTCCAGGCTGTCTTTGGCCAGGTCCATGATTTCACTTAGTTTCCGGAAGTAATCTTCCCGGTCAATGGCCTGGTAACCAATCCGAGGCATATTAATAGTTACTACCCCAATGGAACCGGTCAGGGGATTGGATCCAAATAGACCTCCCCCTCTTTTGCGCAGTTCCCGGTTATCCAAACGCAACCTGCAGCACATGCTTCTGGCATCAGCCGGATCCATGTCGGAATTAATATAGTTGGAGAATCCCGGAATACCGTACTTGGCGGTCATTTCCCAGATCTTATCATAGTCTGGGTTATCCCATTCAAAATCCGGGGTAATATTGTAGGTGGGAATAGGAAAGGTAAATACCCTTTCTTCCGCATCCCCTTCCATCATAACTTCAGCAAAGGCTTTATTGAGCATATCCATCTGGGTCTGAAATTGGCCATAAGTCTGGTCCAGCAGCTTGCCCCCCAATATTACCGGTTCCTGCTGCATATAGGCCGGACACTTTAAATCCATGGTAATATTGGTGAAGGGGGTTTGGAACCCTACCCGGGTAGGCACATTCACATTAAAAATAAATTCCTGCAGGCACTGTTTCACCTGCTCATAATTTAGCCCATCATAGTAAATAAAGGGCGCTAAAAGAGTATCAAAATTGGAGAAAGCCTGGGCCCCAGCAGCCTCTCCCTGTAAGGTATAAAAGAAATTTACAATCTGCCCTAATATGGTCCGAAAGTGTTTGGCCGGTTTGCTCACCACTTTACCCCGAGCCCCTTTAAATCCCTCCCGGATTAAATCCTGCAGGTCCCAGCCTACACAATAAACGGCCAGAATACCCAGATCATGAATATGAAAATCTCCTACTTCCTGGGCTTCCTTCATTTGCGGAGTATAGATCTGATTCAGCCAGTACTGGCTGGTAACGATAGATGATACATGAAAATTCATACCCTGCAGGCTGAAGTTCATATTGGAATTCTCTTTTACTCTCCAGTCGCTGCGATCCAGGTAATTAGTTATTATCTCATTGTTCTGGATGAGCTGCAGGCTATCCCTTATTCTCTCGTGCTGTTTCCGGTACAGGATATAAGCTTTTGCAGTCTTGTAATGGTCATGGCGAACCAATACTTTTTCCACCAAATCCTGAATATCCTCCACCGTGGGAATCTCATATTTATCCATAAAGGAATATCCCAGAATTTCCACCACTTTATCCGCCAGTTTTTCTGCGGTCTGCCGGTCACTTCCTCCTACTGCCCGGGCTGCCTTAAATATGGCGTCAACTATTTTTTCCTTGTCAAAGGGTACTATCCTGCCATCCCGCTTCATAATCTTGGTAATGCTCATCCTATGTCCTCCTTATGTAACCACAATATATATGGTATATTTTTGCAATACACCACCATATATAGTATAATCTATAGCTTTATTGCTAGCAAACCAGTAATTGATGCTAATTTAGCTTCTGCTTTAGTATTCAATTGTTTTATCTTAATTATAGGTTTTTTTATAATTAGCCTTAGTTTTTTAATACAATTTAGGACCATTCAAAGCTATCATTTTTTATTCAGCCCAGAATCCCTTTAGACCCCCCTTCCAGGACTACAATATGCTGTAAACAGCACGACTAAGGTTGCCCTTACAGGACTACAATATGCTGTAAACAGCACGGCTAAGGTTGCCCTTACAGGACTACAATGTGCTTGTAAACAGCACGGCTAAGGTTGCCCTTACAGGACTACAATGTGCTGTAACAGCACGACTAAGGTTGCCCTTACAGGACACAATGTGCTTGTAAACAGCACGGCTAAGGTTGCCCTTACAGGACTACAATGTGCTGTAACAGCACGACTAAGGTTGCCCTTACAGGACTACAATGTGCTGTAAACAGCACGGCTAAGGTGGTTTAATTGTTGCCTTAAGGATGGAATTGCTGAAATAACTGGCTAAGCGGATTATCGGAGCGAGGCTGCAAATCGAAGCGTAGAAGCGATCCGTCTGAAAATAAGAACCAGAAGTTCTAATAATTTAGAGCTTCTGGTTCCAAGGAAGTGAATGATCAGACCCATGCTTATGGAAATGTCTTTAATCCATAGGGAAGTGAGCAGAATGAGAAATTAACTATTCTCACCCTGGCTACTATTCCAGAAGCAGCGATCATATCATCCTTCAGACCAGTTCAAAGTCGATTTTGGCTTCGTTAACGTCCACTCGGGCTAACAAAATTTTTACCTGGTCTCCAATGGCAAATTTGCGCCCGCTGTAATTGCCCATCAGGGTAAAATTGCGGTCATTAAATACATAGTAATCATCAACAATTGATGATATATGAACCAGCCCCTCTACGGTATTGGGCAGTTCCACAAAGAAACCAAAGGATTGGACCGAGGAAATCCGGCCTTCGAATTCTTCTCCCACGAATTGTTTCATGTACTGAGCCTTTTTAATAGCTACCAGCTCTCGTTCTGCTTCCTCGGCTTTTATTTCCTGCAAGGTAGCGTGTTCTCCATAGGGGGCCATGCGGGCAGCCAAACTGGCTTTCTTGCGTTCGTTGAGGCTGCCTCCGAGCATCAGGCTTAAAACCCGGTGTACGATAAGATCAGGATAACGCCGAATAGGACTGGTAAAATGACAATAATAGGGGGAAGCCAGGCCAAAGTGACCCAAGGCCTGAGGCACATAACGGGCATGTTTCATGGAGCGCAGAACCACTAAGGATATCATCTGTTCTTCCGGTCGGCCTTTTATATCTTTTAAGAGCTGCTGAAAAAGCCGGGGACTAATTTTGTGGCCTTTTATCTGGTGCCCGAATACTCCCAGTACGTGGTTCAGTTTAAGCAGGGCTTCTTCATCCGGCTCCTCGTGCACCCGATAGAGTAGGGGGATTTCCTGCCAATACATATGCTGGGCCACGGTTTCATTGGCTTTAATCATAAAATCTTCAATCAGGTTTTCCCCAGCTCCCTGCTCCCGGCGTCTAATCTCCAGGGGCACTCCCTTTTCATCTACGATTACTTTGGATTCGGGGAAATCAAAATCTAGCATCCCCCGCTTTATTCTTTCCTGGCGGATGATTTCAGCCAGTTCCTGCATGAGGAAAAATTGTTCCACCAGGTCCTGGTAACGTTCCTTCAGGCCATCATCTTCCCCGGCCAAAATCTTATTTACATCCCTATAGGTCATACGTTCTTGCACCTTGATAAGTGACTTGCTCAGCTCATAATTGAATACCTGCCCTGCTGGATTCACATCCATAATACAGCTTAAGGCCAGTCTATCCTGTCCTGCATTTAAGCTGCATATATCATTGGATAGCTGCGGTGGCAGCATAGGCAACACCTTATCGATCAGGTAAACACTGGTACCTCTTTTGCAGGCCTCTTTGTCCAGTTTGCTGTCTTCCCGAACATAATGAGATACATCAGCGATATGTACCCCCAGGCGGTAACCTCCCTCAATTTTTTCCACTGAAACCCCATCATCCAAGTCCTTGGCGTCTTCACCGTCTATAGTAACTATAGCCAGTTGTCTCAGATCCAATCTTCCTCTGATATCCCGTTCCGAAATGGATCGGGATGCCGCCTCAACTGCTTCCTCCAGTACGCTATCGGGAAATTCCGCAGCTAATCCGTGTTTTTTTATAATTACCTGTAAATCCAATCCTGGCTTCCCTTTTTTACCTAGTACTTCAACAATTTTGCCTTCGGCCACTCCCTTTTTATCCGGCCAGGCGGTTATCTTTACCACGACCCGATCCCCCGGAGTTGCCTTCAGCTTGCGGCTGCGACTTACGGTAATGGGATAAATCTGTCGGGAATCATCTGGTATTACCTGCAGGGAATGCTTGCCCCGCTCAAAAGTTCCTACCAATTCCTTATTGGCCCGGTGAATCACCCTCACTACTTCACCTTCTGGTCTCCTGCTCTGGCCATGGGCCTCTTGATACAATCTTACCAATACCTTGTCATGATGCATGGCACCATTCAAATTGCGGCCATAAACAAAGATTTCCGGATTTTTGGGCTGGTCCGGAGTGATAAACCCATAGCCCCGCTGGCTCAGGTTCATAACCCCTTTAACCAGGTTCATCTTTTCCGGCAAGCCATATTTATTCTTACGGGTCTTAATTATCTCCCCCTGCTTTTCCAGGGATCCCAAAGCCTTGGAAAATTTACCTTGCTCCTCTAGCTCTATCTGAAAAACCTTCATTAAGTCATCAAAACTCAGGGGCCGATAAGAGTCCTGCCTTATATATTCCATAATGGTATTCTTATTTACCATATAATCCTCCTTGTCTATAGGCCTTTATTTTATTATGCCCGCTTTTCCAGACAGTTTAGTCTACAAAGCAATATCTGCAGCTATCTTTTTCATGCTTTGCAGGCAGAGTTCCAAAAACTCCTCCAATTCCAAACCCAACTCGGAGCAGGTTTGCATTTGTTCCCGACTGGCTCCTTTGGCAAAGGCCTTTTCCTTAAAGCGTTTTTTAAGGGATTTAAGTTTTACCTCATTCAGCTTCTTATCAGGCCTTACCAAAGCTGCAGCGGTAATAAAGCCGCTGACCGGGTCAGCTGCATACAGGGCATGATCCAGCAGGCTCTGTCTGGGCAAACCATGAATATCATTATGAACTTTGACTGCGTAAACTATGTCCGCTGGCAAAGCATTTTCACTTAGTATTTGGGCTCCCAAGAGAGAATGCTGGTGAGCATCTTCGGCGGTGGTATCATAGTCGATATCATGCAAAAGGCCAGTCAGGCCGAACTTGTCCACATCCTGGCCCAGCCTCTCCGCAATACCCCGCATAATAGCTTCAACTGCCAGTGAATGATTGATCAGGTTCTCACTTTTTAAATGTTTTTTCAGCAATTCTACGGCTTGGTTTCTTTCCATTAAGATATCCTCCTGTTCTTCTATTGCGATTCCTTGCTTATAAAGTCGGCCAACTCCTGGGCCAATACATCTTTTTCTTGCTCCATAGTAGCAATATGACCAGAATTAGGCAAGGCCAGTATTTTCACTCGGCTATTGGATAATTGCTCCTTTATGTACTCCACGCTACCCTTTCTTACCGCCCGGTCTCGCAGAGACTGTACCAGCATTGTAGGAACTTTTAATAAATTCAACTCCTTGATAATAGTGTTTCTCAACTCGCTCAGGCTAGTGTAGGCCCTCACCGGGTAGCAATTATAATCAAATCTGCCCTGGCGGGCCAATACATCCTCTTTCCGAGCTCCTTTAGTAAAGTAAGGTACCAGATGCTGCATTAGGGGGGCTAAGGCTGACAACAGTGGGTACTGAGTAAAGATGGGGGCATTAATTGCCACTACCCCTCGTAAACCAGGCAGGTGAAGACCAGCATGTAAGGATAAGAGCCCTCCCATGGACAAACCGGCTACGAATACGTGCTGGAATTCGCCTAATAGCCTCTGTCCCTCGGTCTGTACTGCCCGGTACCAATCTGCCCAGGTTGTGGCATTTAAATCAGCTGGATCAGTACCATGCCCAGGCAGCAGAATAGCACTTACGCTACAATCATTTATATCGTGGATGATTTCAGCTGTGGGCAAGAGCTCAGAGGGTGAAGCGGTGAAACCGTGCAAAAAAAGCAAGGCTTGGTTGCTTTTACCCTCTAAATAAAAGGGCTGGGCTTTAGGATGAACTTCTTTCATTTGACTCTTTCCTACCATAAGGTTTTATTTTTCCGGCGAAATATAACTTCCCTGCGGAAAACCGAGCAAAACTGCTTTAAATGCACAAAAAGGCAGGAGCCATTTGATGCAAATGGCACCCTTTGATCACTACGGAGGTTCCCATACTGTTACTGCTAACCCATAATGTCCAGCAATAGACGGAATATGTTGTCCGTAAGTTGACGGAATTATTGGCCAGAATATAACTCCCCTTTAGGGGAAGGGAGAATTAACTCAACTCTCCCTGAACCACCAGCTTCACCATGTGGT
>CAZPSR010000067.1:0-10497 GCA_964589135.1 uncultured Syntrophomonas sp. | reverse complement strand
CCATGCAAGTAATGGAAGAAGAGGGCCTAGTGGAGCAGGCGGCTACCATTGGGCGGTTCATAAAAGCGCGTCTGACCGCTTTGGCTGAAAAGTATCCGCAGCTAGTCGTTCAGGTACGTGGGCAAGGCTGCCTAATTGGTATGCAGTTACATGTGCCAGCGGCACCTTTGGTGAAAGCCGCACTAGCTAAGGGGCTGCTAATTAATGCAGCCGGCAGTAATGTGTTACGCTTATTACCGCCGCTCAATGCAAGCACCGATGAAATTGAGGCGGCCTTGACTATAATTGAAGAAGTTTTGGCAGAGCAAGTGGCTAGCTGTTAAGCGAGGGCTACTCTTCCTGGGGAGGAAGTTTGAATGGGAATACACCCCGACCTTAAGCGGGTGATGGTTATCGGCTCAGGGCCGATTATTATTGGACAGGCAGCGGAGTTCGATTATGCTGGCACGCAAGCTTGTAAATCACTTCGTGAAGAAGGGTTGGCTGTAATTTTGGTCAACTCAAATCCAGCTACCATTATGACCGACGTTGATATTGCCGATGCCGTCTACCTGGAACCCATAACCCTGGAAAGTGTAGTTAAAATCCTGGATAAAGAACAAGTAGATGGAATAATTGCCAATCTGGGCGGGCAAATAGGGCTGAATATGGCTCTGGCTCTGGATAAAGCTGGAATACTCCAGGAAAAGGGAGTTTCCATTCTGGGCATGCCCCTACCGGCTATTTACAAGGCTGAAGACCGGGAGCTGTTTAAGGATACTATGCAGGAAATTGATGAACCTATACCCGAAAGTGCTATAGTGCACTCAATAGTAGAGGCTCTTGAGTTTGCCCATGAAATCGGGTTTCCGCTCATCGTGCGTCCCGCCTATACCTTGGGAGGAACCGGAGGGGGCAGCTGCAGTAATGAGGAGGAACTGATCAACATAGTCAATCGGGGCCTTAAGAGCAGTCCCATTCACCAGGTCTTAATTGAAAGAAGTGTAGCCGGCTATAAGGAAATCGAGTTTGAGGTAATGCGAGATGGTGCTGATAACTGTATTACCATTTGTTCCATGGAAAACCTGGATCCGGTAGGCATCCATACTGGGGACAGCATGGTAGCTGCTCCTGCCCAGACTCTGACCGATGAAGAATACCAGATGTTGAGATCAGCATCAATTAAGATAATCAGGGCTCTGAAAATAGCTGGAGGATGTAATGTCCAGTTTGCCCTGGACCCTTTTAGTAAAAAATACTATGTCATCGAAGTTAATCCCCGGGTTAGCCGTTCCAGTGCTCTGGCCTCCAAGGCCACCGGTTATCCCATCGCCCGGGTTACCACCAAGATAGCTCTGGGTTATACTCTAGATGAGATACCCAATACCGTAACCGGAACCACTACTGCTTGTTTTGAGCCGGCCATTGACTATGTGGTCTTAAAGGTACCCCGCTGGCCTTTTGATAAATTCGTCTTTGGTGATCGTAAACTGGGAACCCAGATGAAGGCTACCGGTGAGGTAATGGCTATCGACCGCAGTTTTGAAGCTGCTTTCTTAAAGTCTATCCGTTCCTTGGAGATTGGCCTATACGGTTTGCTTTTACCGGAATTACAAGATTTAAGCGATGAGGCCTTAAGAAATCGGATGCTTTATGCAGATGATGAACGGATTTTTATTATTGCAGAGGCTTTTGCCCGAGGCTTTACTATAGATGAAGTATGGGAGATAACTAAAATCGATAAGTATTTCTTGAAGAAGTGGAAGAATATTATTGATTTCGCCATGGCTCTCAAGAATAAGTCCCTGGATGTGGAAACCTTGACCGCTGCCAAGAAGAAAGGCTTTTCCGATAGTGAAATAGCCAATCTGCAAGGAATCAGCGAAGGAGATGTAGGACGTCTGCGCAGGGAGAAGGGAATAATACCTACCTATAAACAGGTGGATACCTGTGCGGCTGAGTTTGATGCCAGTACTCCTTATTTCTACTCCTGTTATGAACAGGAAAATGAGGCCGATCATGACCCGGCGGTACGTAAGGTCTTGGTCATTGGCTCCGGCCCCATCCGCATCGGGCAAGGGGTTGAATTCGACTACTGCTCGGTCCACGCCGTATGGGCACTGCGGGAAGCAGGAATTAAAGCTATTATAGTAAACAACAATCCGGAAACCGTAAGCACCGACTTCGATACCTCTGACCGCCTCTATTTTGAACCCCTGGTGTTTGAAGATGTGATGAATATTCTGGAAGAAGAGCAACCAGAAGGAGTAATAGTGCAGTTTGGCGGACAAACCGCAATTAACCTGGCTGGCCCTCTGTGCCGGGCCGGGATCAAGATATTAGGCAGCTCCAATGACAGTATTGACCGGGCCGAGGACCGGGAACGCTTTGATGCCATGGTGGAAGAGTTAGGAATACCCAGACCTCCGGGCCGGAGTGTATATTCGGTGGAAGAGGCGGTTAAAGCGGCTACTGCCATAGGGTATCCGGTCCTGGTGCGTCCTTCCTATGTTTTGGGAGGCCGGGCTATGGAAATTGTTGATAACATTGATGAACTGAGACAGTATATGGATACAGCGGCTCGTATTACCAAGGATCATCCGGTACTGGTAGACAAGTACTTAATGGGCAAAGAGATAGAAGTGGATGCGGTCTCTGATGGACAGGAAGTACTGATACCAGGCATAATGCAGCATATAGAGCGGGCTGGGGTACATTCCGGGGACAGTACCGCAGTATTTCCAGCCCATGATATCTGTCAGGAGATTAAGGAAAAGGTGGTGGACTATACCACCCGCTTGGCCTTGGAACTGGATGTAAGGGGTTTGATCAATATTCAATTTGTAGAACATGAAGAGGAACTCTATGTCTTGGAAGTTAATCCCCGCTCCAGCCGTACTATACCCTTTATCAGCAAAGTTACCGGTATACCTATGGTCAAATTGGCCACCGAGATAATGCTGGGGCGAACTTTAAGTGAATTGGGCTATCAGGGTGGTTTATCCCCGGATAAGGGCTATTATGCGGTAAAAGTCCCGGTATTCTCCTTCAGCAAACTGCAGCAGGTGGATATCAACCTGGGGCCGGAGATGAAATCAACCGGTGAGGTGATGGGCATTGATTATTCCCTGCAGAAGGCTATATACAAGGGCTTGCTGGCGGCAGGGGTGGAAATACCGGAGGCTGGCAGCATAGTAGCTACTATTGCCGATAAAGATAAAGGAGAAGCTATCCCTCTCCTGGCTGAGTTGGCTGATATGGGTTTCAATATTATCGCTACCGAAGGTACGGCCAGGTCATTAAGTGAAAAGGGAGTAAAGGTACAGACAGTAAAGAAAATCAAAGAAGGTTCGCCTAATATTGTGGATCTTATCCGGGAAGGTCGGGTAGATTTTGTGGTCAATACTCTTACCCATGGGCGAAAGCCTTATAGTGATGGCTTTCAGATTCGCCGGGCGGCAGTGGAGCTGAATGTTCCCTGTCTTACCTCACTGGATACCTTGAAGGTGGTCAAAGAGGTATTGAAGAACGGCGGAGCTGCCGGCAGTAAAAGTGAAGCTATCAGGCCCCTGCAGGAATATCTGGCAGGAGTGAATTGACCTGATTATCTCTTTGCTGGGTTAAACAAATGGGCCCTGCTTAGGCTAGGAAAAACAGAAAAGAGCCTTAGGGTAGGCTGAGCCCGGCAAAAAAATCATGATTAGCTCCATAGGTACCGGGAAAGACCAGTTATTGATATAATAACAATGTTAAAGGGAGGTAAGAATATGCCTGCTTGCATCTCAGGAATAGTCAGGAGTAATAAAAAAGTAGGTTTAGATCTGTGGGAAATGGAATTAATCGCCCCAGCTTTAGCCAGCGAAGCCCGACCTGGGCAGTTTGTGCATATCCGGGTCAGTGAAAACCAAGACCCCTTGCTGCGGCGCCCCTTAAGCCTTTATGATGTGGACCTTGCCCAAGGCCTGATCGCTTTGCTTTATAAAGTAGTGGGAAGGGGTACAGAGCTTTTAAGCCGATATAAAAATGATCAGCCAATTGATCTAATGGGGCCTTTAGGCCGGGGATTCAGCCTGGTCCAGGATAGGAGAGTGCTTCTGGTAGGAGGAGGAGTAGGCATTGCCCCGCTGCTCTTTTTGGGCCGGGAACTAATAGCTTTGAATAATCAGATCATAGTCCTGCAGGGGGTCAAGAATCGGGAGGAGACCTGCCCCCAGCCCAGATTTACCGAACTGGGCATGGAGTATAGGATTGCCACCATGGATGGGAGCCTGGGGTTTAAGGGTTTGGTTACCGATCTTATGAAGCAGTATATAGATCCTGAGGGTATTGATCATATCTATACCTGTGGTCCGGAACCTATGATGGCAGTGGTAGCTGACTTTGCCGCCCGCCATGACCTGTCCGGGGAAATGTCCCTGGAGGAATACATGGCCTGTGGAGTAGGAGCCTGCCTGGGCTGTGCCCGGAAACTGAAAGGCAGCCACTCTCATTATGTTAAAGTATGCCAGGACGGCCCGGTATTCCCCTTTGACACCGGGGATACCGATTCTCCCTTGGGGAAGCCGTCCTCCGGGGGTTCCAATTGTCAGATTTAGCGAGTGGGAACTCTGCCGATGTTAAAGCTTTTATACTAAAATGCTTTACCCGTATTAACCCAATGTTTCTAATCGCCATATTTGTAGGGGCGATCAAAAACCCCCGCCGGGCATAGCCAAAATTCTTATACTCGCTTGTGTTCCCTGGGGGTTGGCAAGTCGAATTACTCTGCTTCGCTAACAGCTGAAGAATTGATAAGGAGGAGGTTTCCTTGGGTCTTGTTGATATGTCAGTAAATCTGGGAGGCTTGCAGATGCAGAATCCGGTGGCAGTGGCTTCCGGTACCTTCGGGTATGGGCGCGAATACCAGCCTTATATAGATATTAGTAAAATTGGAGCGCTTATAGTTAAAGGGACTACTCTGGAGCCCCGCTGTGGTAATCCGCCTCCTAGAATATACGAAACTCCGGCGGGAATGCTAAACGCTATTGGCTTGGAAAACCCGGGCATTGAAGTGTTTTTGCAGGATTATTTGCCTGCTTTATTGGAGGATGGGGTGACCGTAGTAGCCAACATAGCCGGTAACTCAGTTGATGAATATGCTCTGATTACTAGGATTATCGGGAATTATCCGGGTATTGCAGCAATTGAGCTAAATATCTCCTGTCCCAATGTCAAGCAGGGAGGAATGCAGTTTGGCACGGACCCCAGTCTGGTCAGACAGGTAGTAGAGGCGGTTAAAGAGGAAACCAGGCTGCCGGTAATTCCCAAGTTGTCTCCTAATGTAACGGATATTGTCAGTATTGCTAAAGCAGCTCGGGATGGGGGGGCTGATGCCTTATCCATGATTAATACCCTGATGGGCATGGCGGTGGATATTGAGAGAAAAAGGCCGGTACTGGGCAATGTGTTTGGAGGTTTGTCGGGTCCAGCGATAAAACCGGTGGCTTTACGGATGATTTATCAAGTTTATAAAGAGGTTGATCTGCCCATATTGGGTGGGGGTGGAATCAGCAACACTCGGGATGCTCTGGAATTTATCCTGGTTGGAGCAAGTGCAGTTTCCATTGGTACTGGGAATTTTGTTAATCCTTCACTGGCCCAGGAAATCGCCCAGGGCTTGGAGAAATATCTATTGGAACAGGGTCTTTTAAGTATTCATGATCTGGTGGGAGCCGCCGTTGGATAAATGGACTTATTGCTTACACTGAGCCAATTACTCTAGTAGAAATGGTAAATAAGCTGAGCTAATTAGGCTAGGAAGAGATGTAAATAAGGAGGTAATGGTAATGGAGGCTAGGGATAGGATTGTCTTGGCCTTGGATGTGGATACCAGGGAAAAGGCCCTGGGCTTGGTCAAAGAACTGGCTGAATATGTTGGGGTATTTAAGGTTGGCATGCAGCTCTTTAATAGTGTGGGACCGGATATAGTTAAAGAAATCAATGATCTGGGGGGCCAGGTCTTCGTAGATCTGAAGTTTCATGATATCCCCAACACGGTAGCTGCTGCCGGTCGGGTTATGGCCCGCTTGGGATGCTACATGTTTAATGTGCATGCAGCTGGGGGCCGGGAAATGATGCAGGCTCTAGCCCAGGAACTAAAGTCTGAAGCCCATGCTTTGCAGCAAGCCGAACCTATTACTCTGGCGGTTACGGTGTTGACCAGTATCAGTCAGGAACAGTTGAGCCAGGAAATGTATGTTCAGAACATGCCGATTTCCCAACTGGTAGTAAAATGGGCTCTTATGGCCCAGGAATCCGGTCTTAAAGGGGTGGTATCTTCACCTCAAGAGATAAGCGCTATCCGGCAAGCTTGCGGACCTGAATTTAAAATAGTAACTCCAGGCATCAGACCGGCCTGGTCCCAGGCCAATGATCAAAAACGGATTACCACTCCCCGGCAGGCTCTGGATATGGGTGCTGATTATATGGTAATTGGACGGCCTATAGTGAAAGCCAGTCAGCCGGTGGAAGCGGCCTTAAGAATTGTTCGAGAATTGGAGGGGTAAAGCATGTTAAGCAGAGAAGAAGCAATAAAAATATTTACTGATTCGGGAGCTTTGATGGAAGGACATTTCCTGCTTACTTCCGGTCGGCATAGCAATCAATATATGCAGTGTGCCCAGGTCTTGCAGTATCCGGCCGCTACCGAGAAATTAGCCCAGGATATTGCCGCGAAGTTTGCCCGGGAGGGGATTGAACTGGTTATCGGACCGGCTATGGGAGGAATAATTGTATCCTATGAAGTAGCTCGTCAGCTGGGGGTACCGAGCATTTTTGCCGAAAGAAAAGATGGCCAAATGGAAATCAGACGGGGATTTACCATAAAACCAGGGCAAAAGGTCTTGGTGGTGGAGGATGTGGTTACCACCGGTGGATCAGTTAGAGAGGTTATGGATGTGGTTAGCCAGGCCGGGGGGACGGTGGCAGGAGTAGCGGTATTGGTAGACCGCAGCAACGGTCAGGTAGACTTTGGGGTAAAACAGGAGGCGGTGCTGTCAATGGACATTCAGTCCTGGGAACCAGCCCATTGCCCCCTTTGTGCCCAGGGCCAAAGCCAGGCTTTTAAGCCGGGAAGCCGCAGTTAGTAAGCAAGCCACCGCAGACCTTATTCTTAAGCTAGCCTGAGAAGGGGGGAATGGGATTGAAAGTATTCCTGAATGGAAAAGAACTTGAATTTGCCGAAGGTGGGTATGAGTATATATTCCTTAAGCCCTATCAGAGGCATCAGCAGGAAACCATCAAAAAGGGCCATGGAGAATTGACTATCCAGATTTATGACAACGGGGTGCAAATACGAACCCTGGTCACCCCAAAGGAAGTGGCCACCCTCATAAATCGGGAGGTATTGATTGACCGTACCCAGCGAAAGATTTACATACTGGAGCCGGGCAGTCAGGCTATCCAGAAAGAAGATGGCAGTGTAGAGATTTTAAATTAATAGGGGCTGAATCAGGGGGGCAAGTCATAAGTTATGGCTCCCCTACTCATTTTTGACTTCTTGGCTGAGAATCTGATTTATCCTATCTTCCTGGGGATTCACCACCAGGGTCCAGTAGTGCTCATAAACTACCATTCCAGGTCTGGCTCCTCCCGGCTTTTTAACATTTGAGCGGAAGGTGTAGTCAACTTCTACTTTTTCTGACTCTGCTGCCTTACTGAAATGGGCTGCCAGTAAAGCAGCTTCTTCCAGGCTGGAATCCGGCATATCATGGATGGATTTGATTTGCCGGGGAAGCTTGATTATTACATGGGTTCCTGGAGTATTCTTGGTATGTAGCCACAGGTCACTGCGTTCAGCCAGCTTCATGCTGAGCAGGTCATTTTGCCTATTGTTACGTCCCACCAGTATCTCCCAACCGTCTGATGATATGAATTTGCGGGGGGTACTGGGGCTGATTCGGGAACGCCTCTTAAGTTGACCTTTAACGTACTTTTCTTTTTCCAGCTCTTCGATAATTTCATCTATTTCTTCGCCAGACTCTGCCTGTTTAATGGCCAAGAGAACCGATTCCAGGTAGTCTATTTCTTCCTGATTACCAGCCATCAAGTTTTCCAAGTGCTTAATGGCTTTACGGCTTTTATTGTAAACCTTAAAATATTTCTGGGCGTTTTGCATGGGGGTATAACGGGGGTCTAGCTCGATACTGATCTTCTCCCCGTCATAAAAATTTTCTACCACGGCCAAGGTATCGCCTTTTTTAAACTCATGGGAATAGGCAGTAATCAGTTCCCCCCATAAACGGTATTTTTCATTTTCTTGGGCCCGGCTCAGATCGCCAGATTGGAAGAACTGCTTTTTATACACTTTATCCAAAATAGCTTTTATGCTTCTGGATAAATTGGTTTTTAAAGACTCCAGCCGCAGGTAATCAAGCTTGGAGGTGAAGTAGATATCACAAGCTTGATTGAATGAAGGGTAAGTTTTATAGTTGTCAGCAACCGGTTGATAGGGACAGAATTCCACCGGATGCTGGTCCTGGAAGATTACCCAAGCCTGGTTGAGGTTGGATTTGGTCTCCCTTAACAAACTGTCCAGTTTTTGGTATATCAGGGTGAATTCATATTCACCGCATTCGGCTACCGAAAGCTGAGGATCAAGGCCGGTCAAGCTGCATATTTGCTGGGACAGAAAGGGGCTAATGCCGGTACAGGCTTTAAATAAAGCCGAAGAAAGGGTTTGGCAGCTGTCTTGCCATAGTTTGTCAACCAAAGCATCATAGTCAAGATCCAAGGGGTTAAGTTTATCCTGGGAGGGTGGAGTCAGGTATTCTTTGCCAGGTAAAACTTCCCGATAGGAACTGAGGTCACTGCCATATCTTTTAATGCCATCGAGTATTATACCCGTGTCAGGGTTTATGAGTATTATATTGGAATGACGCCCCATGAATTCACAGATCAAAAGCTTGCTCCTCCACTCCTGGAATTCGTCTAAGGCTTCAATTTCGATCTGAACTATTCTCTCCAGGTCCACTTGACAAATACCCTTGATTTTGCCCCCTTCCAGGTATTTGCGCAAGAGCATGCAAAAGCTGGGAGGAGCACTGGGGTTGGGTTTTCTCTTCTCCGTTATATGCATACGGGACCAGCGGGCATTGGCCGATATCAACAGCCTATGGGTTCCCCGGCGGGGATGACGAGTAGTTAAAAGCAGTTCGTCTTTTTCTGGCTGATGAATCTTGTCAATCCGGGCATCTACCAACATGGAATTGAGTTCTTCTACCATAGCTCTGATTGCTATCCCATCAAAAGGCATAATACAACCTCCCTTATTCAGCAAAGTATATCATTTAAGTAGAGTAGCGTAAAATAAGGGTATAGACAATCATAATTTGAATTTTACCACAATTAGAGGATTATTAATGGTAATAAGCGAAGTTTTAATCAGGGGTATTGATGAGGTGATTGCTTATGTCTCAAGAAGTGGCGGCTATATATACCGGCATTCTAGAGCAGGTAATGAGAGTGGAAAAACTAAAAAAGGCATTGAGTAAACAAATACTAACGATCAGAGATAAAAAGAGGCGATTAGATTTGATTTACAAATTTCTAGGGTATGACCTGAACAAGCACCAATTGTTTGAACAGGCAGCGGTGATAGCTTTGAGTAACGGGGAGAAATCAATCATAAAGCATATCCAGAACCTGTATGAACCCTTTGGTGATGGTGAATTAATTGAGCGCATCCGCAAAGAATTAGGTTACACCCACCGATTTATTCAGGTGCTGGATAAAGCCAAAGGTCGGCCAGAATTGCTGAGCTTTACTGAGCGCCGCATGATTCAGGAGATTAGCAAGTATGTCTTGGCTCAATGCCGAATTTATACGCAAATAAAGGCATAGGACTACTAGCTATTATAGTCCCTTTCCTATTATCCTTTTCTTGCCAGTCTCCCGGCCCCAGCCTATCTCTAATTTTGCCTAGGGGAAATCTGCTTAATAAAAGAATTATTTGATTATGAGCACCGGTATATCCACCAATCGTCCTACTCGGTCTGATACGCTGCCTAGGGTTAATTCCTTAAATTTATTCAACTTGCGGCTGCCCATAATAATTAAATCATAGGCCCCATCGTTGTCAACTACATCCAGAATTAATGCAGAAGGTTCGCCCCCGGCTCTTTTTAAACGGGGATGTACACCCTTTTCTATCATGATGCTTTCATATTCTTGGAGTAATTCAAGGGAGGCCGTTCTTAGAGCATCAAGTCGTTCCTGGCTATGTAGTTTGGTAATGTCCACATTGGAACTATCATAAACATTTAAGAGTACCAGGTTCTTGACTACACCGGCAGCGGCTAGCTGGGCTGCTTTATTTACCGCCCGTAGAGACTGTTCAGAACCATCCACTGCAACTAGAGCTTTATTAAAAATGGTTTCCATATAGTTATACTCCTTTCAAGACTATGTTATTGTTGGATTATATCAAATCTTGACTAGACTAGCAAAATATATAAAACTATCTTTTAATAGGATATGGAG
>CAZPSR010000066.1:0-10522 GCA_964589135.1 uncultured Syntrophomonas sp. | reverse complement strand
TTTTAACCAAGGGGGACGCCAACGTGGGTTCTGATGCCAGTGTGGTGACTCCGGAGATGTTGGAGGGCAAATACCTAGGACGAGTGGGGGGCCTGGGTCAGCTGGCCATATTCCTGCAGACTCCTATGGGGCTGTTGCTGTTTGTGGTAACTCCCTTGTGTTTGTTTATTGTTTACGACATGGTGATGAGGAGCAGGCGGGGCAAGAAGAAGAACAGCCGGGAGGCGGAGCTGGAAGCGGAGTTGGCCGCTTTGAAGGCGGCTCAGGGGGATAAAGAGGAAGCGGAGGCTGCGGCTGGTTTGGATGAGGGGGCTGGTCTGGGAGAGGCCGGAGATGTGGTTGATGGTGGAGATGAGGGTTTGAAAGAGGATGCGGAGAAATAGGGGGCCGGGGTTACGTTCTAGGAGTTTTGCGTTCTAAGCTATTCTGCGTTTCGAGCATTATACTTTGTCACGCCGTCGGCCGGTCTCATTCTGGCGGAGTGAGATATCTCGTTGCTATTATGTAATGTTGGTGGAATTAGTTTTATTAGGCATTCTATTTCGCCTACACCTCCTTGCTAAAACAAAGCATAATACTCGGATGTGGATCGGCTGCCTTGCCTACGGAAGCGAAAACCTGGAATAACTGGTTTGGATGCATAAATATGGAGGAGCCATTTTGATGTAGCATGGCGGAACACCCTGCGAAGCCGAGCGACGAAAGGGGGCGAGCCCCGCGGGGCGAGAGGGCCTATGAGCGGAGCGATTTTTAGGCCCGGTACCCCTTTCGTCGTGAGGCAAGTAGATGGTGTTGCCCATGCGAAATCTGGCGACGAATATTTATGCATCCAAACCCGCGAAATATAACTTTTTGCAGTGGAATCATTTGATACATAAATAATAAAGCCGAACTCAACTTACCCCCATTCCCCGACTGACAATTAACTTCATTACTTCAGAGGAACCAGCCAATATAGACATAACCCTACTATCATTATAAATTCTGGAAATTTCATATTCCTGGCAGAAACCATAACCGCCAAAAACCTGCAGACATTTGGAGGCAACTTCATTGGCCATTTCGCAAATCCATTGTTTGCCCATGCTGACCTCCTGAGTAATATCCTGTCCTTTCATATAGTTGACCGCCATGGTGTCAGTAAAAGTTCGAGCTATCTGAGCCTTAGCCGCACATTCGGCCAAAACAAACTGGGTGTTCTGGAATCTGCTCAAGAGCTTACCGAAAATTTGGCGCTCTTTGGCATATTGGACTGCCAGTTCCACTGCTCTTTCAGCCATACAAGTAGATATTTGACAGGCACATAGCCTTTCCGGCTGCAGCTTTGACATCAACTGCCCCCAGCCATCGCCTTCCTCACCTAGTAAGTTGGCAACCGGCACCCGGCAGTCCTCAAAATACAAGGTAGCTGTATCCTGACAATGGAAGCCAATTTTGGGAATCGGTTTGCTTCTTTCAAAACCGGGAGTTCCTCTTTCCACCACGATTAGGCTTAATCCCCGATACCCGGCCTGGGGATCAGTTTTGCAGACCAGTATCACCAGATCTGCTAGAACCCCGTTGGATATAAAGGTTTTTGAACCATTGATGAGGTAATAATCTCCCTCTCGGACTGCTCTGGTTCGCACTGCTCCCAAATCAGAACCGGTACCAGGTTCGGTCATTGCTATGGCACAAATTAAATCCCCCTTGACCAAACCCGGCAGCCACCTGGCTCTTTGTTCATCGTTTCCATAAGTATCTATATAAGGGCTGGTCATAAGATTATGCAGATGGGAAAATACACCTAAAACCGATTTCCAACCCAGTTCTTCCATCATGATCAAATCCCAGGTAATATCTGGAGTTCCATTAGCCCAACCGGTACCGATGCCACCGTATTTTTCTTCGACCCAGGGGCATAAGAATCCCAAATCACCCATCCTCTTCCAGATACTTCTGGGAGTTATACGGTCTTTTTCCCACTGAGCATAATTGGGAACTAATTCATTGTCCACAAACTTGCGGAAGGTGGCTCTGAACATCTCATTTTCTTTGGTAAAAGTAAGACTTCTTTCCATTCACTTGCCTCCCCTACCTTATGCCCATACGAATGGCACCATCCAAACGAATGGTTTCTCCATTAAGATAGGCATTCTCAACGATATGCTGCACTAGAGCGGCAAACTCCGATACCTTCCCTAATCTGGAGGGAAAGGGTACCTGTTTGCCTAGAGATTGGCGAACTTCCTCGGACAGCAATCCAATCATCGGAGTTAAAAAAGTACCCGGAGCAATGGTACACACTCTAATGCCATGAGAAGACAGATCCCGGGCTGCCGTAATGGTCATGCCAATGATGCCTGCTTTTGAAGCAGTATAGGCGATCTGCCCTATCTGGCCTTCAAACCCCGCAATCGAGGCCACATTGATAATTACTCCCCGCTCACCATTTTCCACGGTATCGTTTTTGCTCATCTCCCAAGCCAGATTGCTCATACAATTAAATGTTCCCACCAGGTTAACATCAATAGTCTTCTTAAAAATATTGGCATCCATAGGGCCTTTTTTTCCTATGAGCCTGGATATGGTACCAATTCCCGCAGAATTTACCAGAATATGAACTGCCCCAAATTTATCGACCGCAGCCTGGCCCAATGCCCGGCTTTCTTCTGAAGAAGATACATCAGTCTTTACATAGATGGCTTTATGTCCCAATTCACTCTTTAACTGCTGTCCTCCCTCATCATTCAAATCAGCGATGACTATATTGGCTCCCAGGGAATACAAATGCCTGGCCGCTGCTTCCCCTAATCCTGAAGCCCCTCCGGTAATGACGGCAGTTTTTCCACTAATCTGCATTTTCTTTCCCTCCCAAATTTCTAGATTTTAATATTGCTTTTTCCCTTACGAATCAATGTCAGTCTGCAGTAGCTGATCTATCGCCCTTTAAACTCCGGCTTTCTCTTTTCCAAAAAGGCCCTGGTGCCTTCTTTAAAATCATCGGTAAAGACAATCTGGGCAAAGGATTTCTTTTCGAATTTTAGCCCGGTAGCTAAATCACTGCTCATGGCCACGTTCAGGCATTGTTTGGTTACTCCTGCAGTAATAGGTGCTTTGGCGGCCAATTTAGCTGCCAGCTTCCTGGCCTCATCCATGAGTTTATCGGCGGGAACCACCCTGGTAACCAGTCCGATATTAAGTGCAGTTTGGGCATCTATGGGATCACCAGTCAAAATCATATCCTTGGCCCAGCCGTTGCCAACCAGACGGGTCAGTCTCTGGGTTCCACCCCCGCCCGGGAAAACACCGAGATTGCATTCCGGCAATCCCAGTTTACTGCCTTCTGCAGCAATGCGAATGTCGCAGGCCATAGCCACTTCACAGCCACCACCCAAGGCCAACCCGGCAATGGCCGCAATTACTGGTTTGTTCAAATTGGCCAGCTTATCCATGGGCAGATGGGCTTTTTCTACGAAAAGCTCACCCTCACCGGAATCCAACTCGGTGAGCATGGAAATATCGGCACCTGCTGCAAAGCACTTGGGTCCACCGCTTACAATTACGCATCTTATGGAATCATCCTGGCTTATTTCATCCACTACCTGCCCCAGTTCCTCTAAAACTTCATAGTTTAATGCGTTTAACACTTGGGGCCGGTTAAAAGTAATGCAAGCTATGGGTCCTTCCTTTTCATAGATAATAGTTTTCAGTTCCATTATCTTCTCCTCCCTTAAACTGTCGATGGCCAGCAGGTGAAACAGTTCCAGAGCATGATCCGTAAGTATATATGAAGTCTCCTGAATTATAGATAATATGCGATATATATTCCTGGCCCTGACTACTTTTTTATTAATCAACTTTCAACATTACAGCATCGCCTTGGGCCAGACCTCCACAAATAGCAGCCACTCCATATCCTCCGCCCTGCCGCCGAAGAATGTTCATCGCATGCATAGTGATACGTAATCCACTGGCTCCCACCGGGTGCCCCAGTGCTATAGCACCACCATCGATATTGGTTTTATTCCGCAGCTTTTCAATCATGACTTCATCACCCTCACCCAGGATTTTGGTAGATACCAAGGGCATAGCGGCAAAAGCTTCATTGATTTCGATAGTCTTCATATCATCCAAGGTCAGATCCACGGTCTTCAAGCCTTTTTGTATAGTTGGTGCCGGTACTACTGCAATCAGTCGCGGATCAATAGCATGGCTTACCACCTTCAGAACAGTGGCCAGAGGCTCAAGTCCCAGCTCGGCAGCTTTCTTTCTGCTGGTCACTACCAGTCCAGCTGCTCCGGTGCTCAACCCTGGTGCATTGCCGGGAGTTACGGTGGGACTGCCGTAAATAGTAGGCAGTTTAGCCATGGCTGCTACCGATACATCAGGACGGGGACTGGCATCTTTATCGAAAATTATCGGGGGTTTCTTCTTCCCGGCCGGTATTTCCAGGGCAAATATTTCCTCGGCCAGATACCCCTTGTCCGCTGCGTCACAATACAACTTGTGGCTGCGAGCAGCCCATTCATCCTGCATCTCTCTGCTGATACCATACTCCAGAGCCACTTCGCCGGCATCAACTGACAATACTCCAAATCCTGGTATACCTAAATCAAATAGCAAATCGGTTAATTTCATATTTCCCAGCCTGGACCCTTCCCAGCGAGCCTTAGGCGGTAAATATAAAGGTACATTGCTCATGTTTTCCACGCCCAGAGCAATACTAACTTCAGCTTCGCCTAAAACCAAGTTCTTCCACGACTGTTGCAGGGCAGTAGTTGATGAACAGCAGGCGCGATCGAAGTTGTTGGAAAGAGTCTCCGCTCTTAAACCTGCCCTTAACAAGGCTTGACGGGCAATAATATCTGTTTGCGTACCGGCCTCCAGCAATAGACACATTCCCAAGTTCACATCATCAATAATTTCCGGCTCCAATCCGGTTCTTTTTAACAACTCGCGAATGGTCCATTCCGCCAGCCTGGCACTGGGAATACTGCGGCACACTCCCCCAAATTTATCAAAGGGTGTGCGGGCATGCCCTACAATCACTACATCATTAGCATTTTTAGACATTCTAGCTTCCTCCTTTATCAAAAACTATTGATTTAGCCTTGAAACAGGAATTCCCTAAATTGAAACAACCTCTTTTCCGAGCATCAGGCCTTTATGCACCTAATTAACGCAAAATCTATGCCAAGTTAATTCGCAACATTGGCCTATGACTGAATGAACTTGGAGATATTCCGGGCCGACTCCATAAGCCCGGCTATCTTTCCAAGCAAGCAATGCTTTAACAGTGATCATCTGACCAAAGGCCGGAAACGGTAGGTCCACAAGCAAATGCCTCCTTATTGCTCCGTTCAAAATTTATTTTTGTTTCGTCCATATCCTAAATTGGATTGGGTCTTAAAATAGATTTCCGGGCTAAAAAACAATTCACATTTGACCCTATGGGGTCAAATGTGAATTGCCACTGTTGTAATTAATAAACTGGTATTGTCCCCTAATCTCACATAGTCCTTCACTGTAATACTTTCTGGAAAACTCCTGATTTGAATCACAATAGAATTGACCCGGAGAATAAAGTCCTTGTACCCTTCTTTGATCCGCGAAAAAACCCTCTTGGTATTCCATAAACCAGAATAGGCGAAGAGGCAGGAAAATGAATTCATCCTGCCTCCTCACCTATTTATATTGAAAGGGGGGATTTGCTCAGGGCCTAATCTGCATAAAAAGCCTTTTCCGCCTGCCGCTTTAACTCAGCCCTAAAATCAGGATGGGCAATAGCGATTAGAGCTTTAGCCCTTTCTTGTCTAGATTTCCCCTTAAGAGTGGCTATACCATATTCGCTTATTACATAGTTGGCGAAATGACGAGGCACGGTTATCGGGGAACCGGCGGGAAGTTCGGGAACAATAGAGGAAACCATGGTTCCATCGGCTAGGGTTCTGGCCGAAGTGATGAGGGTTATGCCTTTCCCTCCCGGAGACCAGTGAGCCCCTATGGCAAAATCCAGTTGTCCTCCGGTCCCGCTTATTTGACGGTGTCCATAGCCCTCAGCAACTATTTGCCCAGTTAAATCTATTAAAAGGCCCATATTTATTGCAACCAAATTGGGGTTTCTGGCTATGGTAATGGGATGGTTGGTATAACTGGCCGGATGAAACTCAACATTGCGATTATTCGCTACATAATCATAGAGTTCTTTGTTTCCAATACAGAAGGTAGCAAGGGTTACCCCTTTATGAATTACCTTTTTCTTATTGGTTACAATGCCCTTTTCCACCAGTTCGCCCAACCCCATTGGCACCATCTCGGTATGCACTCCCAAGTCATGCTTCCCATCCAGGCCAGCTATTACAGCTTCAGGAATCATGCCGATTCCCATCTGAATGGTATCACCATCCTCTATCAGTTCAAGTACATATTGTCCAATAGTCTTTTCAATTGCAGATGGTTCCCCTCGTCCAAATGCCGGTATGGGACTGGAATTCTCCACGAAGTAATCAAATTCCGATATATGGGCAAAATTACCCCCATTAATAACTGGCATCTGCTCATTTACCTCACCAACAATTGTTCGCACCTTCCCATACTTACGGCCTAAACCTATAACGTCGGAGGAAAAAAAGTTACTGAGCCCGAAAGAAACATATCCATTTTTATCCGGAGGGCTTACCATTACTGCAAAGACATCGGCCCAATTATAGATAATTTCTGCGCAATCACTGCCCATAACCGGAATAAAATCCAATACTTTGCTCTGGCTGATCTTCCTGGCGGTGGCCAGCACAAAGAATGACTTGCTGTTTATCCGGCCCTGCAGCTTGGACATGGTTTCCACATCATACAGTTTACTGGGGCGTACCTGGACGGCATCTCCCCAGCTTACATTCTCCAGTTCATCAGCTCTGGCTAAAAGAGCATTATGAAAGTCTGGACTTACGCCTCCTAAAGCCAGTCCAGTGGCAATATTATCACCTGACTTTACTAACCGGGCGAACTCTTCTACTGATATCAGTTTCCTTTTGTAAGCTTCTTGTACGCTCAATCTACTGTTCAATTTCAACTCCTCCTCCCAAACAATTAATTTAATCAATCCCCTCTATATAAAACAAATCTCAACTATTGGAATATCACCACCTTCCATGGATGCAGGCTGCTGATCTTTAACGAATGTTGGTTTTTTCAACAACCATGTGTTTTTTATTACTATGTCTTTGCAATATACATGCCAATTGCTGGTATAATTGTTGCCGAATGTATATTGCTGGGCTTCTGAAAATATTGATAGCAAAGTATGATTCCTTCTGGGAATAACTGATGCAGCTATTACCGGTTGTTTTCTGAATGGTGCCAATCATGAGGATAGCAATTGCGAAAGGCTTGGGTAAGAGATTGGGCGCGGAAGTTTCCTGCGGCATGTTGGTTTAGATAGAAGTTGGCGACTGCAAAATAATTAAGTTAGGGCGCACATAAATAGTACCCCGATAGTTTCATTATCGGGGTACCGAGAGAGTATGAAGAGTTTATCTTAGTTGTTGGTTTACTACTTTAAGCCGGCTAGATTGGCTCTGTCTGAGTATGCGTAACTGAGATTCTTAGCTATTACGATTTTCGGTACTTTTAGTCCAGCCATATTTAGCAATTCAACCGGTGAATACTTGAGTAAAGGACTAATTAATTCGATGGTTCCAAATACACAGGGTGGCAGTCCAACCGGTAATGGTTTATATCATTCCCCAGATAAAACCAGGTCTATTGAATACCAATTTCTTCGTCGGTCAGATAACAGGCGGGATCTGACTCCCAGAAATCACCTGTGACAGCTTCTGCCCGGGTCCGGAAGTTGCCGTTGCAAAGGCCCAGGTATTGACACTTGGAACACCGGCCTTTTAATAGCGGTTTGCGGTCTTTCAGACCGGCCAGGATTGGGTGCGAGGTATCAGTCCATATATCGCCGAACTTGCGTTCACGGATGTTGCCAAAGCTTATATGCTGGGTAAATTGGTCCGGGTGAACATAGCCTGAAGGATCAATCTGTCCAAAGGCTATTCCGGATCGGTTCCCTCCATTCATGCCAATCAGATCTTTTATGGACTGGGCTTTGGCCGGATCTTCCCGCAGAGCCCGCAGATACAAATATACCCCGTCACAATGGTTGTCCACGGTGAGTATCTCTTTTTTCAGCCCTCGTTGTTCAAAGTCGATGGTACGGCCAATAATGATATCCATTGCTTTTCTCGACTCTTCCGGGCTGACGTCCTCTTCCACCATCTGATTTCCTCGGCCAGAATATACCAAATGATAAAAACATACCCGGTTAATTTTCTCTTCCTCAATGAAATCAAATATATTATCCAACTCAGCCAGGTTATGACTGTTTATGGTAAAGCGCAAACCAACCCGCTGCCCCACGGCCACACAATTCTGAATTCCCTCCATGGCAGCCTGAAATGCTCCCGCCTTTCCGCGAAATTTGTCGTTAACTTCCCGCAAGCCATCCAGGGATATACCTACATAACCTACTCCGATATCTTTTATGCGCTGAGCCACCTCCCGAGTTATCAGGGTCCCATTGGTGGAAAAAGTGGGACGGATACCTTTGGAGCCAGCATATTCTGCTAATTCAAAAATATCCGGACGGATTAAAGGTTCCCCCCCAGAGAACAATAGAACCGGAACTCTGAATTCGGCCAGGTCATCTATCATTTGTTTGGCCTCTTCAGTACTCAGTTCACCTGCATATTTTTTAGCCTCCGAGTCCATGTAACAATGAATACAACGTAAATTGCAGGTGCGGGTGGAGTTCCAGACCACCACTGGCCCCGAACTGCTGGTAGTACCATGGGTTGCTCCCTTGGAGGCATGATTATAACGCAGATCATCACCAAAGTATTCATCATCGAAAAGCAATTTGCTTATACTGATCATTCTCTTCTCCTTCTAATCCAGGTATTTTATTTAGTATATATCATTATCTTGTCTTTCTAAATACTTGGCTTTATCTTCTAGCTGGCAAAGGGATAGTATCCGGTAAGGATAAACTCTTTGGTGACTGGATCAGAAATTCCCAAAGTGGTAATCATGCCCGAAGGTCCGCCACCAGGAAAGCCAAATTTTTCACGGGCATTAGCGCCATCCAGATAACCCGGTGTAGGCTAGCTTTTCACTGAATCTCTTTTCTCATTGGTCATCATTCGCAGATATTTCTTGGCCCCGGTAGAACAACCTTAATAGCTGCCGGCACTACAGGCAGTTTGTATTCCATGGACTTGCTAAAACCAACCCTGGCTTTATAAAGAATAAACAAGGGGATAAAAACCTGATACCCCGGCAACATAGTTACCTGGGTATCAGGAGTTTGTGAAGAGTCAATATTAGTTGTTGGTTAATTCTTTAAGCAGCTAGGCCATAACACCCACCCGGTACGGTAGTTCAGCCTTTTCAGCTACAATCCGCACTTTACCTAAATCAGGTTCAGGCTGATTTATAACATTTCAAATATGGTAGTACAACCCATACCGCCTCCGATACAGAGCGTAGCCAAACCGGTCTTGAGCTGGCGTTTTTGCATTTCATGAAGCAAACTTACTATTATCCGGGCTCCGGAACAGCCTATGGGATGTCCCAGGGCAATGGCGCCGCCGTTTACATTGACCTTTTCCATTTTGTCGGCCCAACCGCAATCCCGGGCCACAGCCAGAGACTGGGAGGCAAAGGCTTCATTGGCTTCAATCAGATCAATGTCATCTACGCTTAGGCCGGCTTTGGCCAGGGCCTTCTTGGTAGCGGGAATCGGGCCTAAGCCCATAACCGATGGATCTACTCCGCCAGAAGCATAGCTGACGATCTTAGCCATAGGCTTGATTCCCAGTTCTTCAGCTTTTTCTTTGGACATGACAATCATGGCTGCGGCTCCGTCGTTTATGCCGGAGGCATTTCCTGCAGTTACCGTTCCGCCCTTCTTAAAGGATGGGGCTAGAGTAGCCATTTTATCTCTGCTAGTTGCTCTGGGGTGTTCGTCAGTGTCAAATACCTGCTCACCTTTCTTGGTTTTAATTACCACGGGTACGATTTCATCTTTAAAGCGACCTGAAGCGATGGCTTCAGCTGCCCGAGTTTGGCTCAGATATCCGAAATCATCCAACTCTTCTCGGGTCAAACCATATTGGTCAACAATATTTTCTGCGGTTATTCCCATATGGTATCCATTAAAAATCTCCCATAGGCCATCATAAACCATACCATCTATAAGGTCACCTTTATACATGTTCATTCTATATCCCCACCGGGCGTTGGGCAGATAATATGGATGAGAACTCATACATTCCATCCCCCCGGCTAAAACAATATCCGCATCTCCGGCTTTAATAACCTGAGCTGCTAATTGTACTGCTCTCATTCCTGAGGCACACACTTTATTAATGGTAAAGGCAGTAGTCTCTTTCGGAATACCCGCATGTATCATAGACTGACGAGCTACGTTTTGTCCCTGTCCAGCTTGAGTTCCATCACCCGGATCGTCGATATCACCGGA
>CAZPSR010000065.1:7713-10540 GCA_964589135.1 uncultured Syntrophomonas sp. | reverse complement strand
ACCTGGTCAACACCTTTATAAGCAGGTATTCTAAGCTGATAATGTGGCTACCTCCCCCTTTCACTGGCGATCTTTATAATTATTAATTTTTAACTACACTACTTAAGACGTAATCTCTTATTATTTTGTTCCAGGTTTATAGTGATTTTCTATTTTTTTCTCTCTCTGACCTTTTTCGTTAAGATAGGATTATACTGCTTCCTTTTTTGCGGGAGCCTGTCGGCATGGAAGGTCTTAGGGCAAATAATATAATTCACAAATTGGAATAGATAATTGGGGGTTTTTCCGGTGAAATCAAATGGTATAATTACTAAGAGCTTTTAATTACAGCTGATTAGTTAGCTGGATAGATTAATTTGGGGCAGGAGTGCTAATTTTGCCAAAAGCGGTAGCAAATTTGATTAAACAGGTGCAAAGAGGAGACCTGTCGGCCTTTGCCGAATTGGTTTTAATATACCAGGATCGAATTTTTACCCATTGCTATCATCTGAAGGGTGACGAAGATGAGGCCAAAGATTTGGCCAGGCAGGTTTTTGTCCAGGCTTTTCATAAAATTAAATCCTTTCGTTTTAATATGGATTTCGCCATCTGGCTGCATCGATTAGCGGTAAACCTGTATAGCTCTCAGCATCGTCGGAGTAGAAGAGCCAGGGACCCGGGCCTGTTCAAAGCGGACAGCCCAGGGCGGCAGGAACTGGCTGCAGTTCAGGAGGCTATGGATCTTATACCACCGGAACAACTAAATTACTGGCTCCTTTCCGTTTTGAGAAAACTGCCTTATGATTATCGTATGGCCCTTATCCTGCGAGAGCTAGAGCGATACAGCTATGAGGAAATCAGCATTATTATGGGCTGGTCTCTGGGTACGGTAAAATCCCGCCTGAATCGAGGTCGGAAAGCCTTAAGAAAAGAACTTGAGCTAGGACCGGGCAGGGTAATTATAGACTGAGGCGTGATTAATGATGGATTGCCATGAAGCCAAAAACTACATTTCTTCATACCTGGATGAGGAGATTTCCGCTGGCATGGCTGATGAACTTTTCCAGCATACCGAACAATGCCCTGATTGCCGGCAGCTGCTGCTGGATCTGGAGTATGCCTCTAAAATCTTGCAGGCTAGTGGGCAGACCATTATGGCCGCTCCAGATGATTTTGCAGATTCCATAATGCAGCAGTTAGGGCAAAAAAAGGAGTCAAGGCTGGAGCCTATGGTGAAGATTATAAAGGACGGCTGGAAGCGATTAATCAATAGGATAAACCGCCATAATTAAAATAAATATAATCTGGCCCATATCCGGAGGGGGCAGGGAGTGACAGCGGGGGAAGTTTCCCACTGTCATAAGGAGGTTTTTATGAGAACAATTCCCAAAAGCAGGAAGCCTTTACGAGGTGAAATTATAGCTGAGGCCGACAAGTCCATCTCCCATCGGGCCGTTATTTTCTCCAGTTTGGCTCGGGGGGAATCACTTATCAGGAATTTTCTACTGGCCGCTGATACTCTTTCTTCATACCAGTGCATGATTCACTTGGGGGTCGAAATGTCCCGGGATGGTTCCCTGATCAGAGTGCAGGGGAAAGGTATAGATGGCCTGCAGGAACCGATCCAGGTTTTGGATTGTGGTAATTCTGGTACTACCCTGCGGCTTTTGTCCGGATTATTATCAGGTCGCCCCTTTTTCTCAGTTTTAAGCGGTGATGCTTCATTAAATAAAAGGCCTATGCAAAGGATAATCGCTCCTCTGAACTCTATGGGAGCGCTTATTAATGCCCGAGGCCAGGGAAATTATGCCCCACTGGCTATCAGTGGTCATAATTTAAGCGCAATTGATTATACCCTGCCGGTAGCCAGCGCCCAGGTTAAATCAGCCCTCTTATTAGCTGCTTTGACGGCTGAGGGTGAGACTACCCTGACCGAGCCCCATAAATCCCGGGACCACACGGAAAGAATCTTAGGAGCTATGGGAGCCCGAATCCAAGAGGAAGGTTTAAAAGTTAGGCTCAGCCCGGGGGCGGATTTGCTTCCTCAGGAGTTTATTATACCAGGGGATATTTCTTCGGCTGCTCTTTTTATGGTGGCAGCCACTATCATACCTGGATCAGAATTGCTTATTAAAGGAGTGGGGATTAACCCCAGCCGCTCAGGAATTGTTGAGGTTTTAATACAAATGGGGGCCAATATTAAGCTGGAAAACCAGCAGGTCATAAGTGGGGAACCGGTAGCAGACCTTATCGTTTCCCATTCCCTGCTTAAGGCGGTTGAAGTCCGGGGAGACCTAGTTCCTCGCCTGATCGATGAGCTGCCAGTCCTGGCAGTAGCCATGGCAGTAGCTTCGGGGACCTCCATAGTCCACGAGGCCCAGGAACTAAGGGTAAAGGAAAGCGATCGTATTGAAGCTATTACTGGGGAGCTTAAAAAAATGGGGGTACAGGCTGAAGCCACTGAGGATGGTTTTATCATCGAGGGTGGAATTGGCCCCTTAAAAGGAGCCCAGGTTAAGAGCTATGGAGATCACCGAATCGCCATGAGCCTGGCTGTGGCCGCCCTGCTGGCTGAAGGGGAAACCGTGATCACCAATCCCGAAGCAGTAGATATTTCTTTCCCCGGCTTTTGGCAGGAGCTGGAGCGATTAAGCAAATAAAGTGGTGGGTAAACCGTCCGAGACCACTCAAAAATCCAGCTGGTCATTCTGAGCTTAAGCGAAGAATCTTTCAGATCCCCCCTACGGGGACCACAATGTGCTGCTTTACAGCACTGTTAAGGAAGCCCTTACAGGACCACAATGTGCTGCTTTACAGCACTGTTAAGGAAGCCCTTACAGGACCACAA